>CALIHL010000121.1 GCA_938022935.1 uncultured Saprospiraceae bacterium | reverse complement strand
TTTGTGCCGATCTGATGCCTACTTAAGAAGTAGCAAACCTACTCGATCGCTGATTCAAGAAGTTGAGATATGGTTGTACTATCTCATTGGCCACTTCGTGCCCAGAGAGTAAACATTTTAATTTAGAAGTTGTGCCAAAAGGGTTGCGTGCGATCTGGTTGGATAAATGATTGATGGTACCATCATGGCCATCTATAAAATGGATATGGCTCGGTACAAACTTAGAAAGCATTTCTTTGAAATATAAAAAATGCGTACATCCTAAGACGACACTTTTATAATCATCCCACTGAATACCAGCGAACGAAGTGCGAAGGTATCTCGATAGCTCTGGACTTTCAAATTCATACTCCTCCGCATAATCTACTAACTTCTGCATCGGTAGTGCATCAACTTTCTCTTCTGCATTCAATGACTTGACCAGCTCTTTATACTTACTCTCTCTTAGCGTAAGCTCTGTGGCCAAGACGAGTGTCTTTCTTGGATCACCTTCTAAGACTGCTGGCTTAACTGCTGGCTCCATGCCAATGATAGGCAGATCATAATTAACCCTGAGTCTGGCCGCACTCACGCTTGTCGCTGTGTTGCACGCCAACACGATGGCTTTGATAGGCTGCTTCATCATCTCGTTGATCGCCTCATCAACTAATCTTTCTATCTCAACTGTTGGCTTGTTGCCATATGGGACGTTAGCACTATCCGCATAATATAGAAAGTGTTCGTGGGGCATAAGCTCTTGGGCCCTGTGCAATAGAGTCAATCCTCCAACACCAGAATCGAAGACTCCAATGTACCGTTCAGTCATATCTTTTATCACGGACTTAAAACGGTAGCAGCTTTCAACTTATTCTATGGCTGGGCACACCATTCAAGTATAAATCAGCATCTATATACTATGGTGAAATATCCATGAAGAAATCCAAGTTCTCATTAATATCAATCAAAAGCTAACCCATGAACCTGCGCCAGATATTATTAATCGTAAGTGCTACTGCTATGATGTTCATAACACTCAGTTCATGTCACAAGTCTGGAAAAGAAACTGCAAACTCAGATGATCCAGCAGTCGCAGTAGCAATTGATAGTGCAGCTTATAAATATGCTAAGGCTTTCATTGAGCAACAAAAGGAGAGACTGAATTCAAGCAATCGGATGAGCATAAGAAGCTTCGACACTACCAGGAAAGTTCCTATATTAACTTATGAATACTTTATCGACAACCAAGAGCTTTCTGACGAAGACTTCTTTAGAGAAGTTGATAGTGTCAATATCAAACATCTCACAAGAATAATGGATAGGCGGAAGGTGAATGCGACTGAAGAAGATGAAGACACCTTAGTTTTTTCTGAGAATGGTGATCGCATCTTTCCTCAATATGAATTGGTCACAAAACTCAGCGCTTTTAGTTATGATTATGTTGAAGCTCGCCTTTTTGATATTGACCATGTAGACCTCCACTATACCATGTATGATGTACTCTACTTATCACTTGGTTCATCAGAAACAGGAGCTATGAGTACTCAAGTCTACGACTCTAAGACGGGAGGACACATTACGTCTTTCTCAAACAATCAGTATAATGGATCATACTATATAGGAAACGGGATCATCAAAAACATGAATAATTTAAACTTTGAGAATCTTGACGATATCGAAAAAGTTCGAGTTGTCACTATGATTGATGATCAGTTCTCGTTCCGAGAATTTGAAACAAAGGATATAATAAGCGATAAAGAACTATAAAACCATCAATTCGCGGCCTCGACTGCTGCCCTCACACTACCCTTCTCTTTCAAGAGCTTACTAGCGTCTTCATAAGACAGATCGGTCGACTTCATAACCATCTTAGTCCCACGATCAACCAGCTTGTCATTGCTCAGTTGCATGTCTACCATTCTATTGTCCTTGACGCGTCCGAGTTTGATCATGACCGAAGTTGATATCATGTTGAGTACGAGCTTTTGAGCTGTCCCTGACTTCATCCTTGTACTTCCTGTTACAAACTCAGGACCTACAACTACTTCAATTGGATAATCTGCCTGAGCTGCCAATGGCGAACCAACGTTGCAAGTGATACAACCAGTAGAGATGCCGTTAGATCTACAATCTTGAAGGCCATTGACGACATAAGGAGTTGTGCCTGATGCCGCTATGCCTATGACAAAGTCTTGCTCATCAAGATCATACTCTTGTAGATCTTTCCAACATTGATTAATATCATCTTCTGCGTATTCAACAGATTTGCGGATAGCGCTATCACCTCCTGCTATCAAGCCAACCACAAGATCGTGAGACACACCATAAGTTGGAGGACACTCCGATGCATCAACTACACCTAGTCTCCCGCTCGTTCCTGCACCAAGATAAAACAAACGCCCTCCATCTTTCATCTTATAAAAGACCGCATCTATACATCGCTCTATAGAAGAAAGCTCCTTTTGTATGGCTAACGCTACCTTCTGATCTTCCTTGTTGATATTGGTCAATAGCTCTTGCGTCGACATCTTTTCTAAGTGTCGATATAGAGACGGTGCTTCTGTTGTTCTGATAAATTCGCTCATATCTCAAAGATATATATATGGGCTAAGAGCGCTACATTTTGTTGAGGACATAGTCTATCATAGATCCTTGAGGATAACCATCTTTGATACATTTGTAAGTCAACTTAAGCACTGGATGCGCGGCATCGTGAAGAGTCCCAATCCTCTTTTGTGTTGCTTCCTCAAAAAACTTCTCTCTGAAAGGAGTCAATATATGTGCTCCATTGGCTTCTATCTTTTGGGTAGTATCCCACTCATGTCTAAATCTGTCATCTGACTTATATAAATCTCCAAATAAATAATGAAACCAATAATACTTCCGCCTCCACTGCCATGAAGACCAATATTGTTGACTTGCCACTTTCCATTGCTGGATGATATAGGAAGATTGCTGAGCTGATAGAAACCAAGAAGATATCAGTCTATCAGGACCAGGATTGCTAAAAGCGAAGAAAGAGAGATCAGGAGTCAACCATTGGTCAATAGGTTGCATGCACATCAAAGTACTATCCACCCATATCCCACCATACTTAGATAGCAGGTGGACCCGGATCATATCACTTTGGGCTGCAAAACTTGCCTTTCGAACTTTATCAGAAGATATGACTTTAGATAAATCTAAATACTCTTCAATGTTGTTACTATCCAACAAATAGATGGTATAGTCAGGGTTTAGTTTTGACCAAGACTGAACACACTTATCTACAATATCTGGAGCAGATTCAAACCCTTGCGACCAGTATATCCAAATGTTTTTCTTAATAGCACCCATGTATTATATCGAAATCATCCTCATTAGCAAAACAAACAGCCCAAAAGCCTAAAGTCACTATACTCAGAGTAAAATTATTACTGTATTGCAAAGTAAATTACATTAGAATTAGATACAACTCCAGCATGGGACCTAAAATGCCTACACATTTGAAGTAACAAAACAAAATAGAAGATGATTTAACCCCATTACTCTATCTGTCCTACCCCCTCAGATAAAGTAATCACAGAAAACCAACTGACATGACTAAAGAAAACTACATAGGTGCTCCCTTGGATGCGTCCAGGGTATCGGAGCTAAGGTTCAATACCAGCCCAAGACTTTCGAGTCAAGCTGACCCTTTTGAAACCCTTATATCACAAAGTCTTAAAGACATAGATAGCTTTGTCAGAACAAACGCTAACGATGAATGGTCAAGCTTCCTAAAAATGACTGCTTAAACATCTCCTCTTCTTTCATAAAATAGAACGTCTCCGTTCTCCACGTATCTTTTTAATGATAAGAGATGCATAGCCCAACAATAGTTGGTTCTACCAAAGTGTTCATTATCCCGCTTCCAGTTTGAGTGTCTAAGATGCAAGAGTGTATACTCTTCACCCTCTTCAACAAGAAATGATCAGCCTTATAAAAAGTAAACGCGACCTCTTCTTCCCTTTTAAGATCGGACACTTTTGCCCGCCAGTCATATTCAGGTGCAAACCAAAACATGTACTCTTCGCCTAGTTCTGGAATACCCGAGCACTGCTTTGTCCACCAATTATTGATATGTATAGGATTAGTACAGCAATCAAAGACCTTATCTATTCTGGCATCGATCTTGATGTTATGGTATATATGATACACTATGTATTATTAATTCTCAATCTGTTGTGATAAGATGATATATTGCAACTCTAAAACAAATTAGTATGGCGACACCTAAGATAGCAGGAAAAACTCCAATAGCAGTAGAATTGACAGAAGGACAGAAGTACTCTTGGTGCACTTGCGGCCTATCAGAAAACCAGCCATATTGTGATGGTGCTCATAAGGGCACAGAGTTTACTCCGATGAGGTTCACGGCAACTGAGACAAAAAAAGTACACCTATGTACTTGCAAGCAAACTGCTAATCCTGGCTTTTGTGACGGAAGTCACAAATCGTTATAAGGTATCGTGACGGAAGTCACAAATCCTTATAAGGTGTCGTGACGGAAGTGAGAAATCGTTATAAAGCAGCCTTATAGCAATCGCAAAGCGCAGAGATAGATAAGACTTTACTAACTCACCTTCATGACGAGGCCCTTGAGGTATTTTCCCTCAGGATGAAAGATGCTAACTGGATGATCAGGTCCTTGGGACAAGTGATGCAGCACTTGGCAAGGTCGACTTGCTTCTATCGAAGCAGCAGTAATGGTATGATAAAACAATGCTGAGTCGATCACTTGTGAACAGCTAAAAGTAAATATCAACCCGCCGCTTTTCACTTTTCTTATAGCTGCAGCATTGACGCGCTTATATGCTTGGATAGCATTGTGTGTTTTCCTTTTGCTTTTCGCAAATGCTGGAGGATCAACAACTATAATGTCATAAGTATCTTTTGGGATCTCCTTAAGATAAGAGTTGACATCCACAGTAAGTGATTCATGCTTTGCTTCATGATCCGTCAGAGCGACATTGCGATCGCAAAGTTCTATTGCTTTAGAAGAGACATCAACAGATACAACTGACGAAGCCTCCCCTTCTAATCCATAAATAGAAAATCCTCCGCTATAAGAAAACAGATTTAGTATACTCTTGCCTTTCGCTAAAGTCTTCAACAACTGTCTGTTTTCTCGCTGATCTAAAAAAAATCCTGTCTTTTGACCCGTTTCAACGTTTATAATAAACTGACAATCGCTCTCTCTTATCGTGATCTCAGACTTGCTACCTTTTATAAAGTAGTCGCTATGCTCTACCGCATAATCACGTGGTAACGTTTTTCCACTTTTGACATAGATGGAGTTCAGCTCCAAATATTGATCAAGTGCCTTACCAATAGCTTCTCTTCTCTGATGCATACCAACGGTATGACACTGTATCACGGCCACATCAGCATATATATCTACAATGAGTCCTGAGAGACCATCTCCTTCCCCATGTATCAATCGATATGCATCAGTTTGTTTTGATGGCAGATCAACATCTTGGCGGAGTACTTGAGCTTGCTGGATTTTTTGAGCCCAAAAGTTATCATCGATTTGCTCTTTGGCAAATGAAAGAACCCTGACCATGATGCTACCATTCTGGAAGTAGCCCAATGCTAAGAATTCACCTTTGCGTGTCATCACCTTGACGATGTCTCCGTCTTCGCATCCGTCGTGATCTATGATCCCTCCTGAGAAGATCCAAGGGTGCCTTCTCTTGATCGCAGCAACTCTATCTTTCTTAACGATTACTTCTTTATAGTCCATCAGATGCGAATATATAGCTCCGTCTGAGAAAACTATTAATACATTAGTATAATGAACAAAGTGGTGATCCAAGACTTACTAAATGATCATTATGATATCGTCCCAACTGATATCTCCAAGATGGAAGGTTATGACAGCCTGAACTATCGGATATCCGCTAACGACAGTCGATACACTCTAAAGATATATAAGTATACAGACCACAGCTATAAAGATGTGCAAGCTGAAAACTATATGATCCAGTCTTTAGCTCACATCAAGTATGATTTGCCATCACCAGTGAAAAACGCAGAAGGCGATAAGCTGACCGTCATTAAAGAGAAAGGCGTTTTCTTCAGACTCCTTTCTTATGTAGATGGCACTTTTCTATCTGACTTCAGTTGCACAAAAGACACAGCGAAGGACTTGGGGGTGTTTTTGGGCAAGCTGGATACAGAGCTTTTACAAATTAGAAACGCTAATATAGAAAGTCGAAAACTCAACTGGGATCTACACTACATGCTCAATAGCGAAGCATATATCGACGACATCAAGAACCCTACCAAAAAAAAGATAGTAGCTTACTTCTTGTTGCAATGGAAGACTTTTATAATCGAAAAACTGCCACATCTTAGAAAGTCAATCATCCACAATGACGCCAATGATCACAATGTCCTTCTTACAAATGGTAAGATATCTGGCATTATAGATTTTGGAGATATGGTTCACTCCTATCTAATCAATGAGTTGGCTATAGCCGCATCTTATCTTGCTATGGATATAGAGGATCCCATAGGGCTAATCGCTTCGCTTGTTAAAGGATACAATGAAGTGTTGCCTTTACAGAGGGTAGAAATAGAAGTGTTGTACTACTTCATAGCTGGCCGCTTATGCACCAGTGTACTCAATAGCGCACATAGCAAATTAGAAAAACCGGATAGCGACTACATCACCATTAGTGAGCAAGGTGCTTGGGACTTATTAGAAAAATGGATCACTATCAATCCACTCTCAGTAAAGAAGAAGTGGCTAAAAGCTGCAAACTTAGAAATTGCAAAAAGTGAATTACATTTGCGAAAGCGCAGAGATCTTTATACGCCCAAAGCGCTCTCTTTAAGTTATAAACGCCCGTTTCACATGACTGGTGCTGCCTTCCAATATATGTATGATGGAGAAGGTCATGCCATCCTTGATGCCTATAATAACATCATACAAGTGGGACATTGTCATCCACGAGTTGTTGCAGCAGGACAAAAAGCAATGGCCCGACTCAACACCAATACACGATATCTTTACGAAGATTTACCAAGGTATAGTGAACATCTGCTCTCACACTTTCCTGACCACCTCAACAAGGTCTTTCTAGTCAATAGTGGAAGTGCCGCTTCTGATCTTGCAACAAGACTGGCACAGACACACACAGGCAATAGAAAAATGGTTGTTGTCGAACATGGCTATCATGGCAACACCAAGATGTCCATAGACATCAGTCATTATAAATATGGGCACAAAGGGGGGCAGGGCAAAGAAGATCATATCATCCAAGTACCAATGCCAGATGCATATCGCGGGCCACATCGTGGTGGTGATGCAGGAACACAATATGCCCAAGAAGTGAATCAGATATTGAGTCAACAAGCGAATGAGGACATAGCAGCATTTATAGCCGAACCTATCATAGGTTGTGGAGGACAGGTGCCTCTAGCAAAAGGCTATCTATCTCAAGTCTATCCTCAGATCAGAAAAGAAGGAGGATTGTGTATATCCGATGAGGTACAGACCGGTTTTGGTCGACTGGGGAAGTGGTTTTGGGGATTTGAGATGCATGAAGTTGTCCCTGACATCGTCATCCTTGGAAAGCCTATTGGTAACGGCCATCCCATGGCTGCTGTAGTTACAACAAGTAAAATCGCGGAGAGCTTTAATAATGGCATGGAGTTCTTTTCTTCATTTGGTGGCAACCCTGTCTCATGTGCTATTGGAGATGCCGTATTGTCAGTGATCGAAGAAGAAGGATTACAACAAAACGCCACTTCAGTTGGCGCTCATCTGACTAATCTTATTTCTGATCTTCAATCAGATCATCCATGTATCGGAGATGTTCGAGGAGAAGGATTGTTCTTAGGTGTAGATATCGTCAAAGACCCGATAACAAGGTCACCAGATGAGCCATTGGCTCGTCATATCGTCAACTCACTTCGGGAGAAGAATATCTTAACAAGCATAGACGGGCCTCACCACAATGTCATCAAAATCAAACCGCCGCTGTGTTTCAATCAAAATAACGCTGAACGGCTCGTTGACGAGTTAAAATTGATTTTAGGATAATGACATATTGTTAAAGCGGTAATTAGTTGCATTAGCAACAAGCTAACAATCAAGACCTTATACATAACAGATAATTACCATGTGTTTTAAAGTTAAAATATCAGCTTTTGCGATAGGTGATGCTCTCATATTAATGGTCTTATTAGCGTAGACTGGTAAATGGCTTTTGTCATTTCTGGAAAGCAAAACCCTAACGTACTACCCGTGAAAGCAATATTTATCCTACTAGGAGTATTCCTATCGTATTATGCGATGGGAGTAGAAGACATAACTCTGAGGCTTAACCCAAGCTTCTATGACGAATCAACTCAGACAGTCTACGTCGACGTTGAACTCAAGTATAATGGTTATGGACACTTCCGTCTCGCCGATCAGAATTACAGACTATTCTACGACTCAGCACTATTACAGCTCGAAGAAGATTACTCTCGCAGTGATCTACCTCAAGACCTTTATAGTCCGATCCAGTTTATGGAGGTCATGGAAGGCTTGGAAGCAGATCAAGTCAATCAACTTAACTTTGATGATCACTTAGGATTTATAAACTTCAACATAGATCTCAACAACGACAGTGAAGGAGGTGTGTCAATTAAGAAAGATGAGCTGTGGCACAGGGTGGCAGTCTTAAACTTTAAGGTGGAAGACAAGAATGCTCTATCGCAGATTGTGTGGAGTCGTACAGATGCTACTGATGATTATGCTACTGCATTTGTTGAAATCATGGAATGGGTATCACCCAACAAGACGGAAGTCGCCTCAATAGAAGACTATGTAGATGCATCATTTAATGTACAAGAAGACAGACAGGAGTTTGCCGTAGAGATATCACCTAACCCGTCCAGTGACTTCATAAAGCTTTCATTTGATACGGACTTATCAGAAACTTTGGAAGTACACATATACGACGCTACAGGCAAAGCTGTAATCAACAGCAAAGCTTATAGAGGAGCTGCAAGCCTTAATCTGGCGATAGCCAGATTGGCCTCTGGTAGCTATACAATAGAACTATCAACGATAGGCACTAATGAGCACGTAAGCAAAGCGTCCTTTATAAAGATTGATTAATGATCACTTTTTTAATCATAACATCCCTTTATAAACTGATTAAAAAGACATAGATGTCATTAATGAACATCTGATCCCTCGATTACATTTAGCATAACACATTCTTAAATTTATATGGTTACTCTAAGGCTTGACTAAGTCAAAAGAATAATCATATATTTGCGACCCACTTAAAAGCAGGTGGAAAGAAACAACATCGCGGCATGGAGCAGTGTATTCGCCATTAGGCGAATCATAACCCGAAGATATGGGAGATGAGATTTACACAGTCTATGTGCTGTATTCTGAAAAGTTTGACAAGACTTATATCGGTTTTACTAACCAGTTGATACTCAGGTTTTACCAACACAATGAGTATAGTAACAAAGGTTATACGAAACGATTTAGACCTTGGAAAGTCCTTTATTGTGAGTGGTTTCAGACGAAGTCCGAAGCAATGAAACGAGAAAAGTGGTTGAAATCTGGAGTCGGTAGAAGTTTCATAAAAAATAACATCGCGGCGTGGAGCAGTGGTATTCGCAATTAGGCGAATCATAACCCAAGCCGATGTAAAATACAACATCGCGGCGTGGAGCAGTTGGTAGCTCGTCGGGCTCATAACCCGAAGGTCACAGGTTCAAGTCCTGTCGCCGCTACTAAGAGCCGGTTCATTTAGTTGAATCGGCTTTTTTTTATGTCCTTATCCAACACGCAATCCTCCCCTACTCTCTCGATCTCCAATGTACAATGACTAATACCTAAGGTCCGCACAGCTTCATGCACTTGAGCTTTGAGTTGATTAGCTCTTAGCATGTCCATGTCCTTATCAACAACTATGTGAGCTGTGAGTATATGGTGCTGTCCATCTAAAGTCCAGACATGTATATCATGTACGTCTTGGACCCCTCTTATCTTTTTCATCTCCTGCTCTATAAGTTGAATATCGATGTCATCCGGCGTTCCTTGTAAGATGATATTAAGTGTACTCTTGATGTACTTAAACACATTGTATAAGATAAAAAGTGAGATGCAAATGGATAGTATCGGATCTATAATATACCAACCAGTATAATGCATCACAATGGAGCCAATCAAAACAGCGACCCATCCCAGCAAATCTTCTAACAAGTGTAGTGATACTAACTTCTCATTATGACTATGGCCACCATGCGTCTTACTATAAGCAAGCCCATTGAAGACTATACCCAAGACTGCGAGTATCATCATACCAGAAGTCTGTGGCTCCTGCGGATCTAATAAACGAAGTATAGCGGCTTGAAGAATAAAGAATGAACCAATGATCAATACAACACTATTGATGATGGCACCAACCACCGACCAACGTTTGTAACCATAGGTGAACTGCTGATCACCTGGCCTCTTAGAGATCTTCTGGAAGTACCATGCTAAACCCAGTGCCATGCTATCTCCAAGGTCATGAATGGCATCAGAAAGTATGGCAAGACTATTAGTGTAGAACCCTCCGATTATCTCTATAATCGTAAATACGAGATTGAGTATAAAGGCTGTACCGATACTACTTTCACCTTGAGAATGATCATGACCGTGGTGATGGTCTATGTGATGGTCATGATTGTGATGATGTCCCATATGACAAAACTACTCTTAGATCTCCGCAACTGCGTTGCATTTTATCTCAGCCTCATTTGTATATTGATGCTTCAAGTTAAATAAACTGCTTCATGTACGTACGACGGAATATAAAATGGAACCTCGTTCTTAAATTTGCATGGAAGAACCTTTTGTTCTTTTTCATATACTCAAGCCTAGTGGTCTACATACATCACTATGTCGATCATCTTGAGATAGAAGGCATAGATATCAGTATCCCATTCTTACCAGTTAGTACGATTGGTATAGCCGTTGCCTTTTATGTTGGATTCAAGAATAATCAAGCATATGACAGATTTTGGGAGGCACGAAAGATCTGGGGCGGTATCGTCAACTACAGTCGCACTTGGGGTAATCAGGTGCTCTCTTATGTCTCTAATCTACATGCAACGGAACAGTATAGCGATAAAGAAATCAAGGCTATTCATAAGCGTTTGATCTATAGACACATCGGTTGGTTATACGCCCTAAAGCATAAACTGAGAAAGGCATCAGCCTTTAGCAACGTTTATAAAGGGGTGGCAGGCAAACTGCATCAAGGTCGTCCTGATAGAGAAACGTACGATAGAGATGTAGCACCGTTTCTTCCAGGTTCAGAATATGAAGACATGGTGCAGTGCGCAAATCTTCCAACACAATTGATCCGGAGACAAGGTGAAGACTTAAAAGAACTTAGAGAAGGGCCTTTTCTAATTGACGACTTTCGACATATGGAGATGATGAAAGTACTAGAAGAGTTTTATAATCTTCAAGGCAAGTGCGAGCGCATCAACAACACACCATTCCCTAGACAGTTTGCATACTTTAGCAAAGTGTTTGTATGGATCTTTATAGTGATTATGCCCTTTGGATTAATAGGAGAGTTTGCGAAGTTGAGCCATGACTTTATCTGGCTTACTGTACCATTCTTTATGTTGATTTCTTGGATATTTATAACTATGGAAACAGTGGGAGATAATAGCGAAGATCCTTTTGAGAACTTTATCAACGACGTCCCTATGACAGCCTTAACCAGAACAATAGAGATAGACTTACGTCAAATGCTTGGAGAGACTGACCTCCCTCCTAAGATAGAAGCAGTTGATGATATCTTGATGTAATTTATAAAATGAGTACAATGAAAAACTTTATAATTCTATTTTTCGCCTGCATCATGATCAGTTCATGTGCAACCAGTCAACAATCAAAATCTGATGCCATTAACTTGTTTAATGGAAAAGACCTGACAGGCTGGGTCAACTATGGTACCGAAAAGTGGTACGTGGACAATGGAGAGCTTGTGTGTGAAAGCGGCCCTGATAAAGGATATGGATACTTAGGAACAACGCAGAAGTTTAAAGATTTTGACCTAACGGTCGACTTCAAGCAGTCAGCTAATGGCAATAGTGGCATCTTCATCCGTTCTTCTATCGAAGGAACGAAGATCACAGGTTGGCAAGCTGAGGTCGCTCCTCCAGGCAACGACACTGGTGGCATATACGAGTCTTATGGAAGAGGTTGGTTGATCAAACCAGATCCTGCGCTCGACAAACACCTCAAAATGGGAGAGTGGAATACTATGCGGGTGGTAGCCAAAGGAGATAACGTTACTACCTACCTTAATGGCCAACAGATGATCACGCTTACAGATGAAAAGATTGGTGCAGCATCGGGACAGATCGCTTTACAGATCCATGACGGAGGTGGAATAAAAGTAAGATGGAAGAATCTTAGGATAGTAGAATTGTAAATTCTCCTTTATTAAGAAGTATACTTTTCGTTTAGAATCATGGTTCTTCTTTTTCATTCTTGTCAAGCGACAAACACTATCCCTAGTGACCTACTCGACAATATTGTATAGACTTGACAAGGTGCTTTAGCACCTTGTGTATTATTCTACTTACTCTTTCTCATTTTCAACTTTTTAAAAAAGTTGAGTAAAATCGTCTGATTTATAATCACTGTAAAAGTGTAGCATTTTGATGTAGTCAAACTAACTGTTGGCCTTATCTAAGTACTGCAGAAGTCTTCCATAATCATATCTACACTTTTAGCTTTTGCGAGTTTGGCCGCCCCCTTTAGTATTGTAAATGATATTATTTATATCACATTACAATAATCATTATACATACTTTTTCTTTTTGCTTCTTTTTCTTTTTGTCAATTTAACATTTCTGTGTTAATAAAACAGCGGAGGTGAACTATGGCTGCCGCTAAGCTTCTGGCTTATTTGGAGAATAAGTCCTCCGCTGTTCACAGATTAAGCACCATGTAGAAATTTAGGCGTTAGGGCCTATTAAAGGTGTTAGTGTTAATCTGATTTTTAACTAAATGTATTTACAATGTATTCTTTTTTTGTTGGTTCTGATATGTCAAAAGACTTCTTTGATATATCTTTTTTAGTAGATAACAAGCCTGTTTATCTTGGTCAATTTTCAAACGACATTAATGGATTTAAAGTAGCTTTTAAACAATTAAGAGCACACACTGAAGACCCTTACTCGTCTTGGTTTGTTTGCTTTGAAAACACTGGCGTTTATTCCAAAGCTTTTTTAGAATGGCTGGTTAGCCAGGGCATTGCCTGCCGTGAAGAAAATGCTCTTAAAATATCCAAATCTTTAGGCCTTAAAAGAGGAAAAAATGATAAGATTGATTCTAAAGATATCTGCATGTACGCTTTTGAAAAAAGAAATACATTGCAGCCCTCTATTTTACCTAAACCTTTGATAGTCAAGCTAAAAAAGCTATTGTCGCAAAGAATCTTACTTATCAAACAGAGGGTCGCTCTTGAATCAAGCTTGAAAGAACAGAAGAGCTTTTTGGATCCTCATTTCTTTGATTTACTAAATAATGGAAACAAGACTATCATCAAGGCTATAAAAGAGCAAATCTCAACTATAGAATTATGTATCGAAGAGACTATTAGTAAAGATGACGGAGCTAAAATGAATCACAAGCTAGCTCAATCTGTAATAGGTATTGGTCCAATTAATTCTGCTTTTTTGATAGCATTTACTCACAATTACTCTAGCTTCGATGACGCAAGAAAGTTTGCTTGTTATGCCGGCACTGCTCCTTTTCCAAATCAATCTGGAAAGAGACAAGGCAGAAGCCAAGTAAGTCATATGGCTAATAAAACAATTAAAAGCCTGTTGTCTAATGCAGTCTTTGCTGCTATCCGATATGACCCACAGATCAGCCACTATTATGCTAGAAAATTGGATGAAGGGAAAGATAAAGGCATAGTCATAAACGCAATCAAAAACAAACTAATACAACGCGTTTTCTGTGTTATAAAAAGACAAGCACCTTATGTGAAACTTCCTGTTTATGCATAATTATTTTGTTTATATAATATTTGGAAGTACGTAGAAATTCTCCAAATCATCCATTGCCACGCACTCTCTTATAATTAACAGCAGGCCATACTTCCGTTGCATTAAATATTAGGAAGGGCCTATAGGCCCTTGTCAACTTTATAATAAAAAGGGTCGCTTCACAATGTGAAGCGACCCGGTAGTTTTCTTACAACAATTATCTAAAAAAAATGAGTATACTATTCGACGATAATCTTCTCGGTTATCTCTAACCCAGCATCATCGATCATTCTAATCATATAAAGTCCTGAAGAGAGATCTGAGATATCGATCGATCCTGAAGGATTATTCAAATCTCTTACCACCCTTCCGTCTGATCCAATCATCGTCAGCTTTTTGATCATCTCTGGCGCTGCCAGATTAAATTGATCTCGAGCTGGATTAGGATATACAGAAGCTTTACGCTCAGTGATCTTCAATGGTGTCTCATCCATGATCACTTCTGGGATGACCTCTTCATTTTTCAATCTGCCTTCTTTAGCAGCTGGATCATTAGTCGCTCCGGCGATATCGACACAGAAGTCTTCCGTCTCCCCATAGAAGTTAGTACCGCAAGCATCAGGGTAACCCGTGAGGCTCATAGCGACTCTTATTCTGGTTGGACCATTGACCGCACCCATTGGTACACGTAGCGTTCCTGTGATGGTATTGGCACTTCTTGCCTTTCCGATGTATTCGTTAGAATCATGGAAGTCACCATCACCATTATAATCTGCATAGATTTTATAATAAGCATAATATCTATACGTCGACCATCCTGGTGTAACTGTCAGTCTAAAGGATGCCCCTTCTTGCAGCGGTATACAATGATCTGTATTATCCGCATAACCTCCATTGTTACCAGAGGTGAACAGTAAGTTATTGACTTGGACCTTATTGATAAAGGCTCTGCTACTGCTATTACCATCCGACTCACAGTAGTCTATTTGACTATTTGCGTCAGCGACAACAACAACGTTAAAGGAACAAGTCTTTCTATTACCACAGTCATCTGTTGCTTCATAAGAAACAGTCGTTGTGCCTATCGGGAACTCGCCTCCACTTGGGATACCACCGATCTGCTTAACGCTACCGCATCCTTTGATCTCCATGATATACTCTCTAAGGAAAGTACCTGTGTTGTCATTCCATTTGCCGGAAGGCTCAAGCTCAACAAAGTGCTGTAAGCCCTCATGGTTGTTTGGATTACCATTTCTCCAATTGAAATATCGCTGGAGTTCTCCATTCACATTGCGCCATTCTCCTTCTGAAGCATGATCGCTGAGGCCTATAAATGCAATCTGATTGCCTAATAAGCCTGCCAAGAATCTGTTCTCATCATAATCATCTATGATCGCAAGGTTACCGCCACTGCGTCTTGTCGCTGCATTAGCTTGTTGCCACGTATGCTTATCTTTCGAACAATAATAGTAAGATCCATCTCGCTGCCCCATGTATACAAATCCAGGAATCTCCTGTCCTTGATTACAAGTGTTACAACATGTCTCAAACTGAGGTGCATCAAAGTAGACTACTTCTGTAGTGTTGTTAGCGTTAACCTCTATGTTGTCAGGACATGTAAACGAAAGATCTCCACTTACAAGGATATCATAACTACATGTCTGAGTATTGCCACACGCATCAGTAACATCAAATGAAACTGTAGTGCTCTCATTAACATCTGAAAGTAATGTCGGACCAGACGTCTGCGTGATATTGATACATGATACTTCCATTATAAATTCTAATGGCTTCTCATTGTATTGGTCATTCCAATATCCATTACGTAGAAGCTCTACATAGTCCTGTCTGTTTTTATAATTGTTAGGCTGGTTAGGATACCATCTGCTAAATGACAGTGGTGAGCCATCTACCCAACTAAAAACACCTTCGCTAACATGATCACTCAATCCTATATAAGCACTATTGGCTTGTAAGATATCTGCAAGAAAACGGTTTTCATCTGCATCATCTATGATTGCTAATGTTCCTCCGCTTGACTCACAAAATGCTTGTGCATCTGGCCACGTCATCTTTTGTCTACTGCAGTAGTATCTATGACCATTGCGCTCGCCCATGTAGACAAATCCAGTGATCGCTCCACCTTGGCAGAGGTCACAATCTGAAGTCACTTGAGGAACAGGTACTCTTCCATCGCTGTCACTACCACATGTCAACATGAGGTCATCTGAACAAGTAACCAAGAGGCCAGCTGCAGAGTTTTCTGATTGGACAGTCACGCTAAATGAACAACTAACACTATTACCACAGTTGTCGGTCACCGTCACTTGTACATTGCTCGTACCCACTGGGAAAGTTGTCCCCTTCGGTGAACTATATGTATAGCTCACACCGCAGTTATCATTGACTATTGGATCTGCCCAAGTATATGTTCTATCGTTAAAGGATAGATTAGCATTAGGCACACAGGATGTAATGACTGGTGCTTGCGTATCTCCTATAGTAATCCGCTGCACACAACTCGTCGTCTCCGTTGTCCCTGTCCTTGCTGCGACCCAAGTTCTGTTGATCACGATTCCGCCAGCACAAGGCCCTTGAGATACGATCTGATCAGAATAAGTCACTGTAGCTGGACAGTCTGTAGAAGAACTTGCTACTGCTTGTCCTGTCACAGAAGGATCCGTACCACTTCCCACACATCCTACAAAGTCTGCTGGGCAGTTAAGTGTCAACTGATCTGTACAACAATTAGAAAGCACTGTCACGTTAAATGAACAAGTTGAAACATTGCCACAACCGTCAAGAGCAGTATAAGTGATCCGTGTCGTACCGATCTCAAATCTACTACCACTACCTGTAGGTCTATCACTACCAAAAGAAGAGATTGTACAATTATCACTTGCAGAAGGCACAGCCCAATTCACAATTGCAAAGCAATCACCATTAGAATTTACTGTGATGTCCGCAGGACAATTTGTAATCGTCGGCGCTACATCATCACGTAAGTCTATCGTCTGTACCCCCGTCGTGACTTGATTAGTAAAGTTAGGATTGACAGCTCTCCAAGTACGTGTGATAACTTGACCACATGCACCATTAGAAGAGACTTGATCAGAGAATGTGATCGTTGGGGCTCCACATCCTGAACCATCTAAACTTCCTGTTGCAACTCCTGTTGTCGAAGTGGCAGTTGACGTACCAGGGCATCCTGAGTAGTTAGCTGGCACATTGAGTGATGGTGCTCCATCACAACAATTAGCCTGCACTGTTACTGTAAATGAACAAGAAGCTGTATTACCACAATTGTCAGTGGCTGTATAAGTAACTGTATAAACACCTGGTCCAAAAGATGTACCAGGTGCAAAGTTGCTTGTTAAAGATTGTAATCCACAATCATCCGTCGCAGTAGGAGCTGTCCAGCTCACTACAGCTTGGCAGTTAGGACTAGATACTACAGCTATGTTAGCAGGACATCCTGTGATCACAGGATCACTTGTGTCTTGAAGGTTTATAACCTGTACAGCCGTACTAAACTGATTAGTATAATTAGGATTAGTAGCTCTCCACGTTCTATGGATGGTCTGACTACAAGATGTCCCACTTCCAGTATTGGCATCACTGTATGTTATCGTAGGAAGAGCACAGCCTGTACCTGCGACAGACCCTGTAGCAGTACCCGTTACACTTGGATCAGTCGTGCTACCTATACATGCATTGTAAGTCGCTGGTACTTGGATGCTAGGTACTCCATCACAGCAGTTAGCAACTACATTGACTGTAAATGAACATGTAGAAGTATTGCCACAATTGTCAGTAGCTGTATAAACTATAGTATAAACTCCTGGGCTAAATGTAGTACCTGGAGTATAATTGCTCGTAAGTGATTGTAAACCACAATTATCAGTTGCTATAGGTGCTGTCCAATTAACAACCGCCTGGCAAGTATTGCTAGTTGTAATTACGATGTCTGTTGGACAATTAGAAATCACAGGTGCAATATCATCTGTCAGATTGATGATCTGGATCGCCGTACTAAACTGATTAGTATAATTAGGGTTAGTCGCTCTCCATGTTCTTTGTATCGTCTGTCCACATGACGAACCACTATTTGTAATGACATCAGAGTATGTTATCGTCGGTAGAGAACATCCTGTCCCTGCGATAGATCCTGTAGCAGTCCCCGTGACACTTGGATCAGACGAGCTACCCAGACATGCATTGTAAGTTGGTGGCACTTGGATACTTGGTGTACCATCACAACAATTAGCGATTACGTTGACCGTAAATGAGCATGAAGAAGTATTACCACAATTATCTGTCGCTGTATAGACTACAGTATATAATCCAGGACTAAATGTAGTACCTGGTGAAAAATTACTTGTTATAGATTGTAGTCCACAATTATCAGTGGCCGTTGGTGCCGTCCAGTTGACAACCGCTTGACAAGTAGAACTTGTTGTAATTACTAAGTCACCTGGACAATTAGAAATCACAGGCGCTACATCATCTGTCAGATTAATAATCTGGATGGCTGTACTAAACTGATTAGTATAATTAGGATTAGTAGCTCTCCATGTTCTTTGTATCGTTTGCCCACAATTATTTCCATTGTTGGTTGTCACATCAGTATATGTGAATGTAGGCAGATCACAACCTGTACCTGCTATTGTACCTGTTGCTGTACCAGTAACACTTGGATCCACGGATCCTCCTATACAAGTACTGTACGTTGCAGGCGCCTGTATGCTTGGCACACCATCGCAACAGTTAGCAATCACATTGATCGTAAATGAACAGGTTGATGTATTACCACAGTTGTCAGTCGCTGTATACGTAACAACCGTAGCTCCCGGCGCAAAAGCTGATCCCGAGGCATAGTTGCTCGTTAAAGAAAGCACCCCACAATTATCACTAGCAAAAGGTGTCGGCCATGTCACAACTGCCAAACAGTTAGCATTGGTCACAATAGATATATCCGCAGGACAATTAGAAATTGTTGGCGAATTGTTATCAGATAGCGTAATCCATTGCACCGCAGAAGATGTAGCATTTGTATTGCTAGGATTAGTAGCAGTCCAAGTACGAGATATCAATGTCTCACCATTGCAATCTCCGTTATTAGTAATAACGTCTGTATAGGATATGGATGGTATACCGCAGTTACTTCCTACCAATGTTGCTGTGGCCTGCCCTGTAGTTGCTGGATCAGTAGATGAACTTGGGCAACCTACAAAGTCTCCAGGTATGATCAGATCAGGCGTGTCATTACAACAGTTGTCTTGTACGGTTATCGTAAATGAACATGTTGCCACGTTACCACAGTTGTCAGTTGCTGTATAAGTGACAGTTGTGACACCAGGGAAGAACTCGCTTCCTACGCCATAGTTACTCGTAAAGCCGAGCAATCCACAGTCATCTGACGCAGTTGGTGGTGTCCAACTGACAATAGCTCGACAACTGGCATCTGTCCCAACCACTATATCAGGAGGACAATCGCTTATGATAGGAGCATCTGAGTCCTTAAGCACCATCACTTGGGTACACTCAGCAAAAAGCCAAGGGTTAGTGTTGTTCGGATAATCGGCTCTCCAAAATCTTTTAACAATAGTGCCTTCTCCACAGAGATCATTAGTTACTGTCTCATCAAAATAAGTCACTACGGGTTGTGGGCAGTTGGCATCTCCCGGTACCGCTGTTGCAAATCCTATGGATTCTGGTGAGATGTCGTCCCCGAAGCATCCGTAGAATATCGGTGGACAGGTGATCACTGGTGAGGTGATACAATCTTGTGCAGTGATGTCGCTTTTTCCGACCATCATCAAAGCCAAAAGAGCTAATAATGAAAACCAGGTCTTCCTACCTTGGTAGGTTGACGATTGTAAAAGTTTCATCGATAATGTAAGTTTTATACCTAAGTTGAGACTACCATAAAGTATGATAAGACACTTTTATATATCATTTTAACATATAAAAGATCAAGCCTCGGCTTAGATAATTAATAAAGCACGGACGAGTTCTTGCATACACCTTCCGCTGGTATACAAGAATAAAAGAGGTATTGACTTATCAGTAGGTACCGCACAACACGAAAGTGTTGCTGTGGAGAATAATAACTTCCTCAGTTAGAAGGAAGTAGGTTTTTCTTCGGCATGCGAGGCGATTACTCCTCTTTTACCGCGGGTTTACCCGATATAATCGCTTAAACCATAAGCAAATTAGCAAAAAGCCGACATATGCGAAAGTATTATCAAGTTTTAAGAGGAGTTTAAGAGATGTGGGATTTGGACATCGGGCTTTATGCCCACTGAAATTTTGTCAGCATATTGCTTCTTCATTAATTGTCATCTTGCCAAACATATGATCGTTGAAATCAGTTTACACCCTACTTTTTTCTCTCTTTCCACTTTTTAGAAAAGTCGAGCAAAATCGGAGTATTTACTTTGTCTGTTAAACTGAAGTGTTGTGGATGGTCATGGATCAGCACAACCGCTTATCATTAGGCTGAACGGATGAGAGCGGGATGACTTTCTTCATTTTAAGCTGGTGTAGCTTGGCCGCCGTCTAAATCCTCCATGGCCACCCTTTCACGAATTACGAATTTGTAGTTGAAAGTAGAACTTACATCCGCTAATTACTCAATAGAATACCTCGATTATCATGATATAGTCTTCTGTAACCTAAGAAGACTAAACCAAGAATTAGCGTTAAACCCAAAGGCCATATATAGCCATCGTACCAGTTTGCAAATTTCAGTGGCGCATCGTTTCCAACGAGTATTAATCCAGCCCAATAGTATGGGTGCTTTTTGTATTCTGGGATATCAGAGTTAAGGTAGTCGCGTTTGGCTTGTGCGAGTGCGTAGGACTTTGTGTGGCCTTCTTTTAGGTAGTTGTAGAAGGAGATTATTATGTCTGCTGTTGATCTTTCATTAATCTGCCATAAAGAACTTAAAACCGCCGCTGAGCCCGCAGCTGTAAAAGCCCGTCCTAAGCTACTTACCCCTTCACCTGGCAGAGTAACGCCTAACTCACTATC
>CALIHL010000120.1 GCA_938022935.1 uncultured Saprospiraceae bacterium | reverse complement strand
ATCACAAACACAAGATGTGACAGAACAAGCCACTATTATGATTATCGCGAATTGGCATAAATACTTAATTAGATTATTCATAAGTGTTCAATTTTGATTCTATGTAACTCGTATATATCTAGACAAAACCAGTGTTTTTGTCTAGCTTTTAGTGTTTTGACTGTTTTTTAATCCATAGTGCATAGTTATATAGTTACGACATGGGTCGTTTCATTTTAGTGCTCTGAACTACTTTTGGTATCCTCCTCGGGGCCGAGGCGCATCAGCGCCCCGTATGTTGGCTATGAGCTTTCCGCGGACTTTCACACATGCCAAATATTGGGTCAAGAGCGATGGCTACACCATCACTCTTTATGCTAAGCATTACAGACGTATCTCCCGCTTGCCTGGGTCTTAGAAGTGAGTATGGATATAAAGCATTTCACGCAAGTGTTAAGGTAGTAGATTTATCGTAAGATAGGGTGGATTTCATTTAAGAATTTCTACTAATAGAGACTAATAGTAGGAAGTCACTTGTTGATAAGTGTCAAAGAGATAATTGTATTTGCCGCAAGACTGATACTTGACTTGATGATAATTATATAGTGTAGGTGCTTCTAAGATGATGAATCTTAAAGAACTTTACGGCATAATGTCTCTTGATAACCACTTATGACCACAGGGCCTGCTGTCCAGCGATCTACCGTATCCGTATGTAGCACCCTATAATCAGAAGAGTCGCCACCTATAGAAGGCATCGCTATGGCGTATACGACCTTGGCTATATTGTAAGTACGGATGGCATAACTACACATCCAGCAAGGTTCATGAGTGGTATACATGATGGTCTCATGGAGTATGTCGCTATGGCCTTTTTTGTTAGCATCTTTGATTGCCAGTAGCTCTGCGTGTCCAGTGACATCATTGACAGAGTTGACCGTCTCTATACCTTCGCTGATGATAGTACCTTTGTGCAGTAGGATAGATCCGACTGGAGATTCGCCGTTGTTCTTGGCGATTAGGCCGAGCTCGATACAGCGCTCCATATAGTTGAGATCACATATGTTATCCATGGCGTCTTAATCTTCTATAAACAGCTCTACAAATGCCTTGAACCGCGCACCCGTATCTCCCCAATTGTCAGGATCACTCCAGCCATGACCTTCCCCTTCGTATATAATCAGTTCATTCTCGATACCAAACTCATCCAGCTTCTCCTTCAGTAGTGGACCTTGACTGGTCGGTATAAGCGGATCCTCTGTCCCATGAAACTGTATCGTAGGAGGCGTATCACCATTGACAGCACTCAGAGGACTTATACTTTCGTAAAATGCCGTAGCCGTAAATGGCATACCCGTGATCCCAACGATCTGTGCCGCGATCAGTTGAAATGATACCATCGTAGCCATCGTATACGCAGGATCAAGAAAGTAAGTCGGACCTACTATATTGCCCACAGCCTTGATCTTACCACCAGAGTTCTTCGTATAGCTGTGCTGCATCGCCATATGACCGCCAGCACTCACACCTGCCAGTGCATAGCTATCGCTGATGTTGTATGGTGTACTTTGGATATCGAGTTCTCGAAGTGCCAACTCTACATCCTCTAGTTGATCGGTAAATGGATTGTCCGGTTTAGTCGTCAGCCTGTAGTTCATGTTGACGATGGCATAATCGGGCATCAATAGCTTCAAGAGATCCACAATACCTTGTACATCAGCCTTGTCACCGCTGACCCAAGCGCCACCATGTATAAGAAGGATGACGTGCGTGTCGGATTGGTTACGATTAGCCGGCAAGTACAGGTCATACTTTTGAAGGGGATCATCCCCGTAGGCCACATCCAGTTCTTCATAGATCATCGTAGGATCGATAGCGGGGGATTCGCCACTTCCATCATCACTACAAGAGACGAAGCAAAGTAAAGCGAACGATACAAGTATAACTCTTATGTCTTTCATGATTGTAGAACTATAATGTCGATATCCTTAGTGTTTTGAGTAGCATAAAAAGCCCAGCTACTAACCCATATTTATTTGACATTTGAACTTGACTCTTGAGCTTGATACTTGATATTAGTGCTGCTAGGAACGTCCAAGCTAATGTTATCCCCGCTTCTAACAGGGACTTGATTCTTCACTTGACATTTAAAATAAAGGTCGCCAGACTTCTTATTTCTTAAGCCCTGTAGGGGCGACATATCTATAGCCGATGGTGTAACCATCGGTTATAGATGTATCCAAAATACGTTTGGCAAGTTTTTTTGATTTCAAAAATCATGACAAACAAACACTCAGCACAAATTTGAAATAAAGGTCTTCCGACCTCTTATTGAAAGCATAAGCGATCGCTTCAATTGCTTTAGCAATTGATGAAGGTCTGGGAGACCTTCAAGAGAGTGCACCACGAAGCGGATGGGAGGCTCTCTTTTATAGAAAACCTTAAACAACCTTGTTAGAACCACCCAACACACCAATGAAATAAAGGTCTCCCGACCTCTTATTGAAAAATGACCACCGGACATATATAATTACAAACAAAAAGAGGTGGCACATCTGCCACCTCTTTCTTACTTGTAAAAATCTGAATTATACTTTTATCTGCTTCTTAAGCAAATGATTCTCATCTATGCCCCCTGCAACACAGGCTCATGTACTGCCTTTACTTCTCTCGCTTGCCCTTCAGTAGTGATCTCATAGGTTGAGTCATAATCTGTTCTGACCGTACCAAACCATCTATCCCAGATCAAGAAGTACAAACCATAGTTTCCATCAAACTTGTCATGATGAAGATTATGCGCTACTGATGTATTGATATACTTTCCAATCCATGTCTTGTGGAAGCCCTTAGGATATAACTCAAATCCTAAATGGCCGTACACATTGTACATGATCTGAAACAAGAAGAAGTAGCCCAAAGAGTTTCCATAAGTCGGTATCGAAAACGCTATAATCGGCACAATCATAGCCTCTAAGAATCCTTCGATTGGATGGAAGGCATAAGCAGTCCAGGGCGATGGGTTTGTTGACTTGTGGTGTACCAAGTGTACATGCTTAAACAAGAAAGGGTGGTGCATCGCTCTATGCATCCAGTAAAAGTATGTATCATGGATGGCAAACATTAAGACCCAAGAGAAGCCTAAGTAGAAGTAGCCATACTCCTCGATGTTGTTATAACGCCATGTGTATTCTCCACCATAGTAGAATACCATTAAGCCAACTGTAGCGAAGATTGATACCGAGATCATAGAGTACATGATGTCACGACCATAGTCAGTCAGTTTCGGTAGCTTCTTTTGCACCTTTCTAAACCACATCGGCTTCTTGAGTATGATATAGAAGATGACGAATGCTATTGTTGCAAACTTGAAGTAGTCGGTAACTATGCCTGCTGCGTCTCTCAACCAAAACTCCCAAAATGTCATTTCCATATCTCGTGATTTATATGTGTGAAGTAATATGACTCTAAGGTAAAGTCAAAGTCCACGCAGATCGTATATCTCGCTTCAATTGAACGCATTCGGACTAATTATTGTGGTCCAGCTGCATTAAATGTATGTAGTCGGTCTATAAATTTTGATGTGTAATCATCTGAATTACAACGATTTGCGATACTCTGATGGCGTTTTGCCCGTCATCTTCTTAAAAACAGAATTAAACGTTGACTTTGATTTAAATCCTGCTTCCTGAGCCAGCCCCAAGAGTGTATAGTGTTCATAGTCAGGCTCGGACATCTTCTTTTTAACATCTTCAACTCTATAACTATTAACAAAATCGAAGAAGTTGAGATTGTTCTTTTGGTTGATGATCTGTGAGAGATACCCGTTGCTCAGCCCTGTCTTATCGGAGAGCATGGACATATTGAGTGAAGGATCTTGGTAGAGCTTTTCTTGTTCGAAGAGCTCCTTTATTTTTCTAAGATGCTCGTCTGTCTTTTCTGACAGTTCTGGGATATTCTGAGCTTCGTGGAGCTCACCCTTGGTATCCTTATTTGCAACAGCGAAAACAGATGTATCCAGAAGACCTTGTCTGATGATCATTGAGTAACCGATATAGTAGATCAGCATCGACAAGCCCAGTAACAAGACTAAGGCAAATAAGCGATAGGAGCTGTTGAAGTCAAAATCCATAATCGTCAAGAAACCCCAAAACGCACTGAGTAGTAAGCCAGAGATAAGGCTGGTTCGCAACCACCTTAAGCTCTTATCTTCTACTTCAGAATAGTTTTGATAAAGCTGTTCCTCATACTTTTTTAGATCCTTGATGCCAAAGATGAGCACTGTCAAAGATGCTATGATAGCTATACTTTCGTAAATGTTGCTCGTGAAGTAGTAGTTCAAGTTTTCTTCTTGTGTATAAAGATTACCGTTAAGGAAATAACCAAACCGATATAACCTATGTCCAAATTCTATGAAGAAAGGAACAAAGAATAGCCAGTCTGTTTTCCTCCATTGATAACTCGGATTGATCAAATATTTTATAAAGAAGTAGGTGGCCGCAGGTATCATAGTTACCCAAAATGTTGGGATATACCTGAATATTTCAAGCGTATTTCTGTTGGGGCTATATTCAAATATACTTGTGAAGTTAAGCATGCTTAAAGTAAACAAGAGCAAGGCCAGGAAGAAATTGGACTTCTTTCTAAGCCGCTTAGTACTTACTAAGATGAAAGCTAAGATCATTCCTTGACCCGCGCCAAAGAGTATAAGTAGTTCAATTATGCTAATGGAGAAAGTAGGCATTAACGATTGTCTTTTTTAAGTTCAACCTGCTCCATAGACCATTCCCAAAAAGAATCAAATGCTTGTTGCCAATGTATATTTTCAAAATTAGAAGAACCATCTGGTCGGATCTCTTCAAAGTTGTGACCAAGCCCTGGATACACCGCCATCTGATAGTTATACTTATCTGCGGCTTCAAAAACGATCGGCAGATAATCACTGGCCACAGCGCTTTCGTCTCGACTTCCATACATGATGTACATAGGCTTATCGATCGTCAAGAGATCGTCTATAAAGTTTTCTGAAAAACTGAATGTTGCCTTGTTAGTGTCTCCTTTTGGTCGTGTGTCATCTTCGCGGTTATCGCTATAATACTTCCACTGGTCGTATAGTTCTGTTATTCTAACTTGCGCTTGTAGTGAAGAGATCTCTCCACGTTGTTCTGCCAGTCGAGCCTTTCTAATCTTAGCTTCAAATCTTCCCAAAGGATTGCAGGCAGATAAACCAACAACCGTGATGTCAGAGCGCTGAGCGCTACACTTGATGGCCACAGAGCTTCCTTGAGAATGCCCCAAGAGAATGATCTCAGAAGGATCTACCCACCGTTGATCTTTTAGATAATCAAGCACTTCGTGCAACCTTCTGACATAGTTGTCGAGGTAGTTGTTGCGATTGTACGCTGGCGGCGGGTCTGCCATGGCACCATTTGATTTTATAAAAGCACCATCTACGACTAATGGTAGGTCAGGCATAGAGATGTTGATGATATGATGGGTCTTCGTTACTGCTGCATAGTCATAAGGGAATGATGTTAGTTGAGCGGATGATCCATCCTTGATCACTAAAGGGATGGGTAGCGACCCTTGTAGCATAACAAACAGCGGCTTTCTAAATCGG
>CALIHL010000119.1 GCA_938022935.1 uncultured Saprospiraceae bacterium | reverse complement strand
CCTGTATAAGTTTCTGAGCCAGAACTATTCGGATTAAACACCAATGTGGTCGTAACTACACTATCACAACCGTTTCCAGCTGTCAATGTATCTACTCCACTTGGATTGGATTCATTGTAGGTCGATGCGCCTACTGTTATTTCGTATCCATCTCCCGTACAACCTGTATAACTTTCCGATCCTGTCAAATTAGAAAGAAAGACCAACGTTGTCGTTACTACACTATCACACCCATTGCCAGATGCTAACGTATCTACTCCGCTTGGATTAGATTCATTGTATGTGGATGACCCAACCATTACTTCATAGCCATCACCAATACAACCTGTATAGTTCTCGGTTCCTATACTATTTGGATTGAATGTCAAAGTTGTAGTTACTACACTATCACAGCCATTACCAGATGCTAACGTATCTACTCCACTTGGATTGGATTCATTATAAGTTGATGTGCCAACTGTTACTTCATAGCCATCGCCAATGCAACCTGTATAGTTCTCGGTTCCAGTACTATTTGGATTAAAAACCAATGTGGTCGTAACTACACTATCGCAGCCATTGCTAGCTGTCAATGTATTTACTCCACTTGGATTGGACTCATTGTAAGTCGTTGATCCAACTGTTACTTCATAGCCATCGCCTTGACAACCTGTATAAGTTTCTGAGCCCACGCTATTTGGGTTGAAAACAAGTGTAGTTGTTACTATGCTATCACAACCATTTGCAGCTAACAGTGTATCCATACCGCTAGGATTGGATTCATTGTAAGTCGAAGCCCCAACTGTAACCCCGTATCCGTCTCCTTGACAACCTGTATAGTTTTCGATACCAGAAGAATGTGACAAGAATATCAACGAAGTAGTTACTATACTATCACAACCATTTGCACTTATCAAAGTATCAACTCCATTGGTGTTTGATTCATTATAAGTTGAGCTACCTACTGTAACTTCAAAACCACTTCCAGAACATTCTGTATGCGTTTCTGAGCCTGTTGAGTTATTTAAAATATCTATTGTTAAAAAGCAGGAAGCTTGAACACATCCATTGACATCAAAAACGGTAAAAGTATAAACACCAGCATTTAATAATGACACACTATCCAATGTTGGGTTTTGGTCATTACTGAAAAACGAATTTGGACCATTCCATTGAATGGAATCTCCTGTTGTAAAACTGTTTAATTGTAGAGTCCCTGTTGCACAAACTGGCGAATTAGAAAAGATCGAGCAATTATCCTCACAGCCGTTAAAAACTTCTATATCACCACCGGCTCCCTTGGGATCATCATTGGTAAGCCCATAAGAAAAAGCACCAAGCGGTTCTAAAGGTGCATTTGTTGTGTCGGCATTCCAAATTGCAACTCCATGTGGTCCAACCTCCTCTATTATATCTGAAGAGGTAGCGACATAATGTACACTACCGTCACTTAACTCATAATAACCTACACCTCCATAGTTATCTTCTATAGCAGCTTCACCCTGAACGGAAATATCATATTCGAAGGCCGAGTCATATAGATTTGTTCCAGTATTCAATGAAAGAACATTAGTCACTGACCAGTGATTGTAAGATGAAAAGAATGTCTGAAAACAACCCACTCTAACACCTGCTAAGAGATCTCCGTTAGGAGTGAATGATAAATCAGAAAGAAAGTAAGAAGTACTATCTGTATAGGTTGCTCCTGACCCAGTCGGTATATTCATATGAAGCGTAGTCGTATCTACACCATTTGGAACAAGGTTATCATATGTAGCTCCCGCTGGCATAATTGAGTTATCTGTCGTTCCTAAGAACTCACCAGATGGGCCTAGGTCAATTGAATAAACGCCAACAAGTCCAGCTTCTGCCGTATTACTTCCTCCTCCTAGATAGTTAGTTCCAAAAAACAATCGAGTTCCGCCTGGTTCTACCGCGATACCATAAGGCTGTTCTTCTAATATACTTATACCAGCTGCACCATCATCATATGTAAATGGATCATAAGACTCAAGTACTTCTCCACATGAGCTGACCCTATATATTCTTCCATCTTCTATATTAGTGATAAAGTATTGATTATGCTCTTCGTCATAAGCAACATTACCCAATCCAACACCTGTCGTTCTTGCTGGCCCTGATGCAGATGCTTCACAGTCTCTATGTACAACAGTTGTTGATTGCTGTGGTAACTGAACAAACACCGTTGCTTCTCCTGTTACAGGATCGATTCTATAAACTGTTCCCGCTGCGCCTAAATCATCTACTCCTCCACCTATAGAGCCATATTGGTTAATTGCATCTTGATTATAATACTTACTTCCATAATTAGAAGATGCAGTGGTTAGAATCTCACTTGAAATAGAGTTGATGGCTATACCAAAAACATTACCTATAGAATCTATGTGCCAAGATGGATGATGATAAACACTATCCATATTGGTTGTTTCCATTTTTCCACTGGCTGGGATAGTATTATTTAAACTAATAAGTGCAAATGAAAATCTTCCATCTTCGGGTGTACTTAAAGTTGCTCCACAAGTCAAAGCAGCTACACCGGCATGCATTATAGATTCTTGATCATTACAAGATGCAGTTGGCCATGGTAAGTCATTAGGACCTACGACAAGCATACAGGCTTGATTAACAAATTCTATGGCATCAAGATCCAAGTCAAACTCATTAGCATTATAAATTCGCACGTAGCGCATCGTTGTATCATTTTCTAATTGAGTAGCACTATAGGCTGTTGAAGTGAGCGTAAAAGGGCTCCCTATTACACCCATCCAAGTATTTGCATCAGCGGAAAACTGAACCTGCATAGTCGGGTTACCTGTACTCGTTGGACTCCGCCTCCAAGTAAGTGAGATCATAGATCCAGAGTCAAGCAAAACCCCAAGGTCTAAAACTAACGTATCTCCTAAATCATAAAGCTCAGCGCCTGACCCGTCTGCAACACCTAAAGATTGATTAGGGTTAACAACTCCAGTTTGAAAATCAACTTCATCTGCAGACCCACTGCAAACACCAGAGAATGATATAATGGTTGTTTGTATGTCATGATCATCCTCATCGTCTTGATCTGAATTCAAATTATCATCAAGAATTCCTGTTTCACTATTCACATCATCAGCATAAGAATCAATATCTGCTAACAAATCACCTGATGCATCTTCTACTTTTGATATTTCTGCAAAATTGTCTATCCGTCCAGAGAATCTTGGACTTATTTGAAAGCAAATATTTACAGAAGTGCTATCACCTGGTCCTAAAGGGCCTGCAATCGTCTTATAAGCCTTATTGTCCACTACGGTAAATCCTGTAGACACGAGGTTTAAAGAAGATGGAAAGTAATCAACAACTTCTGTGTTATAAGCGCTATACTGACCTTGGTTAAAGACATTAATATCGTAACAGATGGTATCTCCATCTGCAAAGCTTGAAGCTTGACCTGGAGAAAGAGTTTTGGACAGAGCCAGATCATTGAAGATTGTAAAACAATCTATACTCTCAAAATCAATATAAGTACCAGATGTATCTATATCACCCAAACCTGTCGTATCTCCTGTCACTGGATCTATCTCAAAAAATCGATCTGAAAAAGTCCCCGTGTTCCCAGTCGATCCAAGCAAATTACCAGAATGATCAAAGCCTAATCCTTCGATATCCCCTACTCCGATTGGGGCAACTATAATAACTGAGTCCAGTACAAAATCATAGTATGTAAGAATACCGCCTGAACCACCAGTGTTTTGATTCATATATAACCTACCCGTATGATGATCAAAAGCTATATCATCTATATCATAGTTATAGTTAGTGGTCGTCGAATCATAAATAGAATCAATGACCCTGTAATCTTCTCCAGGACCAAAAAAGTCTCTCACTACGGCACAACTATCTAAAGAAATAACAAAAATGTAATCTTCAACTCCTGCGCTACCTTTCCTCTCTGAAGCAAATAACAAGTTTGTCTGAGCGTCATAACTGAGACCATCAATATCAATTACATTATTATCTCCTAAAGAACCTGAAAGGACACCTATTTTTTCTTTGTAAATAAAGTCACCAGTAAGTGTATCCAAGTATCCAATAGAGTCTTGGTTAGCCGTATAGAGTATGTTACCTAAAGGATCATATGCTATAGCTTCGATATTGTTTGTATTGGTAGGACCGATATGGGTCCAATAGCCTGTATCAGGATTATACTTAAATAACTGATTGTCTGAATTGTTTTCAGAAACTGCATAGCATACAGTAGTCTGAGCATCTACGCCTGTGACAATGGCCATCAAAGCAACGGTAAGGTAAAAAGATAGATTTTTAAGTCGGGATTTAGACTTAAGGCAAAACCCTCTTTTAATAAGATCTTTTGTTTTCATCTGTAAGAACTAGTTCACTTGGGTTGATACATGAACTAGATTCTAAAACATCCTCGGTACGATTTACAAATATAATTCTATTATATATATAAACTATTTTTAATATGATTATTCCTGAAAATTGGACTTTCAGACAGCAAAAACAGCCAATTTTAACACAAATTAAAGGGTATTCATTAGGTCTCTTAAGCTTTCTTCCAGGATCCTTACTCTCTCTTTACCGTCTGCGAGCTTCTTCTTTTCTTTATCTATAACTGCCGCAGGTGCTCCATTGACAAACTTTTCATTGGACAGTTTTCTCTCCACAGAGTTAACAAAACCCTTGGCATATTCTAACTCACTAGAGATACGCTCTTTCTCTGCTTCAACATCGATCTCTATCTCAAACTCCAAGAAGTACTTCTCATTATCACTTAAGAATGAGGACCCGCTGGATGGCAACTCATCAGTGATATTTACTTCACTGATAAAAGCCATTCTCTTCAACAAATCATGAAGCTTGTTATCACTAAGCGCATTGCCATCAGAGCGCTCAACATGAAGCTTGAGCAAATCCTTAGGCTTTAGCCCTTTTGCATTACGCGTATCCCTAATCTTGGTGATTACATTTTGAAGCTTGTCTATCGAACTGATGACCGCTTCATCAGCATCAACTGACGCTGGATATGATGAGATCATACAGTCATCTCCTTCAGAACGACTCTTAAGTTCATGCCAGATCTCTTCCGTGATGAAAGGCATCAATGGATGCAAAAGCGTACATATCCGCTCATACATATCTAAAGTCGAAGTCAGGGTTTCTCTATCGATGCTTCCTCCAAAATCAGGCTTAATCATCTCGAGATACCATGAGCAGAAGTCATTCCATACGAATGAATATAACTTCATCGTTACATCAGATAACTTATACTGTTCGTAGTCTTTATTAAGATTAGAGACAAGGGCATTAAACTTAGCTTGCATCCATTCTCCAGCTACTTTGTTAGCCGTCGGAGAAGGGCCTTCTACAACCGGCCAGCCTTTGATCAGTCTTAAGGCATTCCACATCTTGTTACAGAAGTTTCTTCCTTGCTCACAAAGCTTCTCATCAAACATAAGGTCACCACCCGCTGGACTAGAAGACAATACACCAAATCTCACTCCGTCAGCGCCAAACTTGTCAATCAAGCCTAACGCATCTGGAGAGTTACCCAATGACTTACTCATCTTACGTCGCTTCTTATCCCTCACCATACCAGTGAAGTACACCTCCTTAAAGGCTCTCGCATCTTCCCACTCATAACCCGCCATAATCATACGCGCCACCCAAAGGAAGATGATGTCCCATCCTGTCACAAGTATCGAAGTTGGGAAGTAATAGTCTAACTCCTTACGCGATTGAAAGCCATGAAAGCAGCTGATTGGCCACAACCATGATGAGAACCAAGTATCTAACACATCATCATCTTGCTTGAGATCAGATATATCGATCATGGGACCATGATCTTGCTCCGCCAATCTAAATGCTTCTTCTTTTGTCTCCGCTACGTATACTTTGTCTTTGTAGTAGTAAGCTGGTATCCTATGCCCCCACCAAAGCTGTCGAGAGATACACCAATCACGGATGTTCTCCATCCAGTGACGATAGGTATTCTTTTGCTGTTTTGGGAAGAACTCTATGTCGTCCGTCATCACAGCTTTTAAAGCTGGCTCTGCGATCGACTTCATGTCCACATACCACTGCAGTGAGAGTCTTGGCTCTACAACAGCATTGGTCCTTTCTGATCTACCTACACTGTGGTGATAGTCTTCTATCTTTTCTATTAGGCCTTCGTGTTCTAAGTCCCTAATCACTTTCTTCCTCGCGACTACCCTATCCTCCCCAACATAGACTTGTGCCGCTTCGCTCAATGTCCCATCAGGATTGAGCACATCTATAGTTTCGAGATTATGCCTTTTACCTATATCATAATCATTGGTATCATGGGCAGGTGTCACCTTCAGCGCTCCTGTACCAAACTCAATGTCAACATAGTCATCAAAGATGATAGGAACAACTCTGTTGACTATAGGAACAACAACCTTCTTTCCTTTGAACTTTGCATAACGTGGATCATCAGGATGTACAGCTACAGCGCTATCACCCATAATGGTCTCGGGGCGTGTAGTCGCAATGACTATATAGTCAGATGAACCTTCTACTCTATACTTAACGTGACACAATCGGGTATGCTCATCGCTATAGATCACTTCTTCATTAGAAAGTACTGTCTGGCCTTCTGGGTCCCAGTTAACCATTCTATAATCTCGATATAGCTTACCTCGATTATAAAGGTCTACAAACGCATTTATAACTGATTCTGACCGAGGCTCATCCATCGTGAACGCCGTACGCTCCCAATCACAAGATGCCCCTAAGCGTTTCAATTGTTTGAGTATGATACCGCCATACTTATCTGTCCACTCCCAAGCATGTTTTAAAAACTCTTGACGAGTCAGATCTGATTTTTTAATTCCTTTTTCTCTTAACATGCGGACCACCTTAGCTTCTGTGGCTATAGATGCATGATCTGTCCCTGGCACCCAACAAGCGTTTTTGCCATCAAGTCTAGCTTTTCTTATTAGGATGTCTTGTACAGTGTTGTTGAGCATGTGCCCCATGTGCAAAATGCCTGTGACATTAGGTGGTGGAATAACGATACTATATGGCTCGCGTTCATCCGGCTCCGAATGAAAGTAACCTTTCTCTTCCCAATACTGATACCACTTTTCCTCTACATCCGTAGGGCTATATCTTGAAGCTAGTTCGCTCATGCGTATATTCTAAAATTGAATTTTTTGTAATGTTAGGATGCGATTCCTACCTCTTTTACTGACAGATCTAACTCGACTTGATTCTTAAGTAGATCTTCAAATGTCTCTCTCTTTCTAATCAAATAATCTTGACCTTTATAAATTAAGACTTCCGCTGGTCGATATCTGCTATTATAATTAGAGCTCATTGAGAAACAGTATGCTCCAGCATTTTGAAAAGCCAGCACATCGCCTTCTTGTATCTCTGTGATCTTACGGTTGACACCAAATGTATCTGTCTCACAGATGTAGCCAACTACCGTGTAGATTCTACTTTTTCCTTCGGCACGGGAGACGTTGACGATCTTATGATAAGAGTCATAGAACATCGGCCTGATCAAGTGATTGAGCCCAGAGTCTAAACCAGCAAAAACAGTTGAGGTCGTTTGTTTTACAACATTGACTTTTGCAAAAAAGCTACCCGCTTCGCTTACCAAGTATTTTCCAGGTTCAAACTTTAGCGTGAGTTCACGTCCATAGCTCTTGCAAAATGATTTGAATCTCTTCGTGATCTGAACACCAAGGTCTTCTATATCTGTTTCTATATCATTCTCCTTGTATGGCACTTTGAACCCACTTCCAAAATCCACGTAAGTCAGATCAGGGAAAGAGGAAGCTACATTAAGTAAGATCTCTGCACCATTCAAAAACACCTCTGAGTCTAATATCTCAGAGCCTGTATGCATGTGCAAGCCCTCGACAATGATACCAGTTGCTTTTACAATCCTTTCTACAAGTGGTAACTGGTGAAAAGAAATCCCAAACTTACTATCGATATGACCCGTTGAGATTTTAGAATTCCCTCCAGCCATAATGTGCGGATTGATTCTTAAGCACAATGGGTAGTTAGGAAACTTCTGACCAAACTGCTCCAACATAGATATGTTATCGACATTGACCTTTACGCCCAACTTAACTACTTGCTCCATCTCTTCTATAGAGACGCAGTTAGGCGTATAAAGGATCTCATCTGGTTTAAAACCAGCATGAAGTCCCAATCTTACTTCTTGGATGGATACGGCATCAAGTCCCGCACCAAGACCCTTGATTAACTTGAGCATAGTAACATTAGTCATTGCCTTACATGCATAGTTGATCTTCAGGGACAAGCCGCTAAAGGCGTTTTTCAGTCTGTTGTACTGACGCTCTACGACGTCAAAATCATAGACATATAGTGGACAATCGTACTTATCTGCGATGCTTAGTGCAGATACGCCGCCTGAAAATTCATATTGACCATTGATGACTTGCATACTCTACCTTTTCTGATGCAAAAGTAGGTAAATTTTACGCTGTTATATAGCCGAACCAAGGGTACTTAACCCTCATTGAACACTTATCTGGACATCTGACACACCACAACAGATGATACAAACATCTATCTTAGTAATGAACATGGCAGAGATAGACATAATCAAAGCATGCAAGCGGCAAGAAAGGAAGGCTCAAAACCTTCTCTTCCATCGCTACGCCCCACTGATGTTGTCTATCTGCAAGAGATACCTAAAGCAGACAGAGGTGGCTGAAGACATCATGGTTCATGCGTTTTATAAGATCTTCTCCAAGATTGATTCTTACCATAACAAAGGAAGCTTTGAAGGATGGATGAAGCGCATCGTGATTAATGAATGCTTGATGGAGCTCAGGAAGAAGAAATCACAGTATCTCACTGTTGCCATAGAAGACATGAATACTGAACCAGAAGTAGTCTGGCAGGATAAGCTAGAGTACGAGGAGCTACTATCTTTACTCAATCACTTGCCTGATGGGTATAGAACTGTCTTTAACCTTTATGTTATAGAAGGGTTTAAACACAGAGAAATAGCTGAGCAACTCGGCGTAAGTATCAATACTTCTAAGTCACAATTGATCCTTGCCCGCCGAAAACTCCAAGCACTTGTTAAAAAAAAATACGCCTCTAAGTTAAGTGCGTAACCATATATGATAATGAAAAAGATAGACGATATATTTAAAGAAGGAGAGCATCAAAAAGCACTTGATATACGCCCAGAATTGTGGGATAAGCTTGAGCGCCAACTTGATGGAGATAAGACTCCTTCTACTTTCAACTGGAGGCCTTGGATGGTAGCTGCATCTACAGTATTACTCATGTCTTTAACTGCCCTGCTATACCTCAATATAGATCGCTATGAGTTAGAAGATATGTCGGCAAGTTTGGAGCCACACTTCTTCATGGAAGAGATCGCCAACCTAGAGTCCGTCTACTATACCCCGCAAAGGATATTTGTCAATCCGACTATTTTGAAAGGATAACGTTCTCCATTGCTACTTAAAAGGATGTCTCTGCTTCCAACTTTGCTGAGGTACAAAAGACTTAAAAGGAGTCTTGATTAACTTATTGATGATCGGGTTAGTGTGCTTAAAGTAACACGTCATATCAAACGGCTCAGCTCCGACAGAGCTTTTGATCTCTAACGCTGTCCTAAAGTAATATAAGCTTTCTGCCTTCTGACCGATGGCATCTCGTACTAAGTCCAAGAGGATATTTAGATAGATCTGGTATTTGTTATTGAGCGACTTATCGAATCCTATAAAGTGGCTATCCATCTTATCTCCTTCCATCACCCAAGTATAGAACCCAACCAACTCCTCTTCATGGAAGTAGCCTACTACTTGCAGTTCACCTCCAAGCTGCCTCTTCAGTTCTGAGAAGTAGTTATCCTTACCTTGTGCAAGTACGAAGCCTGAACCTTCTAAGATGCTACAATATAGCTTGTACATCAGATCCGATTGGCTCTCGATATCTTCTAGCGATAAGACTCTCCTTTCGATCCCTTTAAACTTCTTCAGTGCGTTCTTCAATCTCACACGGTACTTACTCTTCATATCGAGTAGATAGTCATCAAAGCTCATCCATGAAGGCCTAAGTTTTAAGATCATATTAGGATCTATATCAAAAGGTAAGAACCCCAGACGTTCTGGCTTGGCAAGTGTATGCTCCCTGAAGTAGTCCTTATATAGTACCCCACTAAACCTATATGGTGTATTGCATAACTCTTTCTTTAAGACTTTCGTCAAATCCGATATAATATCAAACTGCGTCTCATTATCATAGTGCCCTTCTGCGAAGTGTATCCCGTATTGGCCAGTGAGATAAAGATTGCCAATGGTCATCATTCTAAATGTGATCAGGGACATAACGAACTGACTTATCTTCTGCCACAACCTAGATAAGAAGGAACGGGCTTTTGTATAATTCTCATAATCAAAGCTCTCTGCAGGCCGCAGCACCAAGCTTTGTATCAGAACCGCACCGATGTCTTGTCCTTCTTTGCTCAAAAGAACATAAAGATTCTTAAGGTTGTCAGGGTTAGTGTTCTCTAATGTTTTAAGGTATTTGCCTTGAGCGAATGACTCATCCTTAGGCATCAGCTTATCCCAAGCTGGTTCGATATCTGAGATTTCTTTTTTGATCGTGACATCAAGATTCCACTTGTCTAAGCGAAAAGACTCGATAGGCAGCTCCGATGAACGCGGGCACCAAAGAGTTTTTCGTTTTTTCACTATGGTTTCGGTTTGCATATGTTTTAGATGTCCTTAAGGTCTTCCATACTTGCTGGGGCCCAACCTTTTACTGAGGTCCCTTGTAAGCCATGCCTATTAGAATACCAGTATTCAACCATTTGTTTCAAAGAAAATTGTCCAACAGTGAAATCATAAAAGTCCCTACTTTCTATAATCCTTAAGTTTTCTTCTTCAGGCACTGCTATAACGATGTCTTGACTCGTCCGATCGGCTAAGGTTAGTGTCAACTTAGCGATCGGTAATATGTCTACTTTATCCCCTCTATCTACCCGCTTTGATATCAGCATGACTTCTTGTGCTAACCCTTCAGTACCATGCACTCCTACATTGAATGGGTAAGGTGCAAAAAACACTGTGCTATCCCCTTTGCTATACGAAAAGTCGTCACCACTACTATTGGTGATTTTTAAAGAATAATATTGATCAGATTCTGAGCTGGAGCGTTTATCACAAGACAACAGACAACACACGGTAAGAAATAAGAATATATATTGCCTGCTCATAACGTATCTGGGTTATTTGTTAAATATATAACTGATTTACGGAAGTATAACATATATAAATATATTATAATATGAGTGATAGTTACTTTAATCCTGCAGATCTCAAAAAATTTGGAGAAATCACAGAATGGCAAGAGGAAATGGGAAAGAAGTTCTTCGACTACTATAGCAGTGTGTTTGAAGAGGGCGCGCTGACGCAAAGAGAAAAGTCTCTTATCGCACTGGCTGTAGCTCATACTGTGCAATGTCCGTACTGTATCGATGCCTACTCAAGTACTTGTCTACAAAAAGGAGCAGACGAGGAGCAGATGATGGAAGCCGTTCATGTAGCAGCAGCAATCAAGAGTGGCGCTACACTGGTCAATAGTGTTCAGATGATGAACCATGTAAAAAAGAAAATCATGTAGCTCGACGCTGCACAACATAAAAGATACTAAGCCCAATGGCTATAAAACAAAAAGGCACAACTCTCAAAAGACAAAACAGTGATCTCTCACAAGGGTTCTATCAACTCAATGTGCTGAATGACAGTGAGCGACATGGTGAGTCATTTGTGAGATTTCAAGATCAAGTAGCCAAGACCCATAGTGGTGCTATAAGGCCAACAGAGGTTGAGATATTTCAGATCAATATTGGTAAGCTTTGTAACCAGACTTGCGCTCACTGTCATGTTGATGCTGGCCCAGATCGCAAGGAAGAAAACATGTCTCGCGAGACGCTCGAGAAGTGCTTAGCGATTATTAAGTCGCAAAAGATACCTCAAGTCGATATCACGGGCGGAGCACCTGAGATGAATCCACACTTCAAGTGGTTTGTGGAAGAGTGTGTTGCGTCAGGAGCAATCGTAATGAATCGCTGCAACTTGACGATCCTCATGGCTCATAAGAAGTACGATGACTTACCGGAGTTTTTCGCTAAGAACAAAGTCCATGTCATCTCTTCGCTTCCATACTTCAATAAGTCAAGGACAGATAGCCAAAGAGGAGATGGCGTCTTTGAAGATAGCATAGCTGCTTTGAAGAAGCTGAACGCTATCGGTTACGGGCAAGAGGGATCAGGATTGATCCTAGACTTGGTGTTCAATCCATCAGGTGCGTTTCTACCGGGCGATCAGATGAGCCTCGAAGCGGAGTTCAAGAGACAGCTCAAAAGAAAGTACGACATCGTATTCAATAGTTTGTTTGCCATCACTAATCTGCCGATCAGCAGGTTCTTAGATTACCTACTGGAGAGTAAAAACTACCAATCGTACATGACAGAGCTCGTAGAGGCTTACAACCCTGCCACACTGGATGGTCTGATGTGTCGCAACACATTGTCCATCAGCTGGGACGGTTATATCTACGATTGTGACTTCAATCAGATGCTTGACTTAAAGGTCGATAGTCCAGTGAAGCACATCGATGATTTTGATATGGAAAAACTCAAGGATCGCGACATTGTACTCAACCAGCATTGCTACGGATGTACGGCTGGGGCTGGTAGTAGCTGCGGTGGGGAGATAGCGTAATACATTATAGATTTATCTAATATGAACAGGACGAGGATTGATCTTAACAGCCATTCATATTAAGAATATTCTTAATATGAATTCGACAAACCAAGCGTGAGTCGCAGCTTACATATTATACTTTTCTATAATATGATCATAGCATGATTTATCTTTCATGATAGTAGTCAAAGACACCTCAGCTTCTACCCTTGAGTTATGTTCTATTTGTCCATATGGGTTGAGTTAGATATCTTACCGCCCATCAAAATCTAAAATCACGTATGAGCTGGACACATATAAACCAGAAAGTTTCACTTGTTTGCCTAAGTCTATTGATCCCGATTTTGTCTTTTGGGCAAGATGCGACTCAAGCAGAAATGGGCTTGGATGATAGAATCAACGAGTGGTTTACACCTATATCACAGCTTATGCAAGACATTGTCTTACATAACTTCCCTGGTTCGGAGGCGATCTTTGGTATACCGGTACCATCGATCATCATACTCTTAGTCTCAGGAGCAAGTTTCTTTACTTTCTACTTTGGCTTTGTCAATATCAGAAAGTTCGGTCTTGCTATCAATGTAGTTAGAGGTAAGTATGACGATGTGGAAGGACATAGCACACCTGAAAAGGCAGCTGTCAATATCAATGACGGAGATATAGCTCGGACGATAAGAGATGAAGGAGAAGATGGTGAAGTAAGTCACTTCCAAGCATTGGCAACCGCAGTATCTGGTACTGTAGGTAATGGTAACATAGCAGGTGTGGCTTTGGCCATCGCACTGGGTGGACCAGGAGCTACTTTTTGGATGATACTATGTGGATTGATTGGTATGTCTACCAAATTTGTAGAGTGTACACTTGGCGTAAAATATCGTGATGTTGGACCAGACGGAACAGTCTATGGCGGTCCGATGTACTACATGACGAAGGGACTAAAGGAGATGGGCTTTGCCAATCTTGGAAAGGTACTGGCAGGTGTTTTTGCGTTCTTATGTATAGGAGCATCATTTGGTGGTGGAAATGCTGCGCAGTCTAATCAGGCTGTGGTTCAGTTGGTTGATTCATTTGGCATGAGCGGTGGAAGTGCTCGAACCATTATGGGCTTAATCTTGGCTGTACTTGTGGGTATCATCATTATAGGAGGTATCAAAAGAATCGCATCAGTAACTGAGAAGGTTGTGCCATTTATGGCAGTTATGTACTTATTGGCTTGTCTTTATATCCTTGGTGTGAACTTCCAACACATAGGTTCTGCATTTGGTCAGATCTTTAGCCAAGCCTTTAGCCCTGAAGCAGGGTTAGGTGGGTTGATGGGTGTTTTGATAGTAGGTTTCCAACGAGCGGCATTCTCTAACGAGGCCGGTGCAGGATCTGCATCTATCGCTCACTCAGCTGTTAAAACAAAATACCCAGCTTCAGAAGGCTTAGTTGCCTTGTTGGAGCCGTTTATTGATACTGTAGTGATCTGTACGATGACTGCGTTAGTGATCATCATATTTAACCACGGAGGTGGACAGTTTGCTTACGGTGATGCTGGAGGCGGAGGTGTTATGATCGATGGAGAGCTTGTACAAGGAGCAGCCATCACTTCGAGGGCCTTTGGAGCATACATACCATTTGCAGGACCATTCTTAACGGTGGCCGTTGTACTCTTTGCCGTATCCACTATGATCTCATGGTCTTACTACGGATTACAATCATGGATGTACTTCTTTGGTAAAGGAAGAATGGCAGATATCAGTTACAAGTTGTTGTTCTTGATCTTCATAGTGATCGGAGCAGCAGGAGATATGAGCTCGGTTTGGGGTTTCTCAGATGCGATGATTTTGGGATTAGTATTTCCTAATATGCTTGCATTGTTCTTCTTGTTCCCTAAGGTTAAGGCAGAGCTTGCTAAGTATATAAAAGCAATCAAAGGATCGACAACATAGGTTGCCGGTTTGGATATAAAAAAGAAAAGACCCCATTGATCACTCAGTGGGGTCTTCTTTGTGTAAAGAGCAAAAAAACTGTGTCTTGACTTTTCAGACAATCAGTCTTTTAAGGGTTAAACTCATCTTTGCTTTTCTTACACGCTTAGTAACTTAATCCCTTGAACATTTTTAAAACGCTTAAAGTAAGATTAGCGAAAGTGAGTTTTCAAAGATTCAATTATAAGACACCGTGCATCGGGCAAACCCCTATCAGATAGAATTTATTTAAAATATGATAATAAATCATAATATGTTGTTAGCTCATTATTAGGAATGTCTGAAAGTATTACATATCTCGGTTTAGGTAGCAACACCGGCACTAAACATAACATGCTCAGAAGAGCCCGTATATTGATCAATATCTATATCGGCCCCATCAGGAAAAAGTCAACTGTATACACGACTGCCCCTTGGGGTTATCTCGATCAAGAGGACTTCATTAATCAAGTCATAGAGGTAGAAACACAGTTGGATGTCGAAGAGTTGCATCAAAACCTTCTGCACATCGAGCGGATCTTAGGTAAGTCAAAAGATAGCAAGTATGGCCCTCGCAATATCGATATAGACATCTTACTCTTTAATCAGCTCATCTATAAAAAAGGAGATCTTGAGATACCTCATGCGCGGATGCATGAAAGAAACTTTGTTTTGATACCTTTATCTGAGATCGCAAACGACGTTATACATCCGGTATTGGACAAGACAATAGAGTATCTTGCCGGCGTGTGTGATGATGATGGAAGTGTGACACCTCAAGAGAATGAAAGTGAATGACTCAGGATATTAATATCCCATATAAGTACATCAGTGTAGAAGGCAATATTGGATCTGGCAAGACGAGTTTTGTCGAGATGATCCAACAAGAGTATGCTTGTGAGATGATCCTTGAGGAGTTTCAAGACAACCCCTTCCTACCCTACTTTTATCAAGACAAAGATCGCTATGCTTTTTCCGTTGAGCTGTTCTTTATGACTGAGCGTTATAAGCAGCTGCAGCGTCAGTTATTGTCACAGGGGCTCTTTCAACAATTTACTATAGCTGATTACTCATTTGTCAAGTCTCTTCTTTTTGCAAAAAACAATTTAATCGAAGAAGAATATCGACTGTTCCAAAAGATGTGGAATGTGCTCAATGCCCCATTCCCAAAACCGGATATCCTTATTTACTTTCATAGAGATGTATCTATTCTTAGGAAGTTCATCGATCTTCGAGGTCGACCTTATGAGAAGATGATAGAGACTTCTTACTTAAAGCAAATACAGGACACTTACTTTGACTACTTCAAGAACATTCTAACTTTTCCAGTCGTGATCTTGGATCTCAATGAGATTGACTTTGTAAAAGATCCAAAGAGTTACACTGCTATAAAACATATCATGGCAGGCAAGTATCTACCTGGTGTGCATCGTGTAAGCCTCTTAGTTTAAAATTATAAGAACGAACGTATGTCTTTGACTATAACAAAAGCCTCTAAAGAACACATAGCAGGCGTTTATGCTCTTGTAGAAGAACTAGCTGTATATGAGAAAGCAAGACATGAGATGACGATGACGCTTGATGGTTATCATCGAGCTTTTGATGAAGGTCAGTTCTATTGTATCGTAGCACTTGAAGATGGCAAGGTTATCGGTACATGCATATACTATGACACTTTCTCTACATGGAAAGGCAAGATGCTCTACTTAGAAGATTTCGTCGTACTGGAATCGCACCGTAAGTCAGGTGTAGGTCAGCAACTCTTTGACGAACTGATCTCAATAGCTAAAGAAAACAACTACACACTTGTAAAATGGCAAGTACTTGATTGGAATGAGCCGGCGATAAAATTCTACGAAAAGAACAAATCTATAATTGAAAAAGAGTGGTGGAATTGTAAAATTGTCTTTTAGGCTAAGCTTCATCCATACCCAGCGCCATACGCACTAAGGTCTCTGAATGGTTAGGATAATCTACGTCAATCACCTTGGCGTTTTGCAACCATTCGGCTGCCACTTGTCCAAAAGAATCATCGATCGCGGTTACAATATGCACGCCCATATCATTTAGCGCTTTAGCATTGCACTCCTGTTCATACTGAGCCAACATAGGGATGGCCATGATCTTCTTCTTTAAATATAACATCTCCGATACGCCCTGAAACCCTGCACCCATAATGGCAAAAGAACTGGTCTCAAGCATCCGCATCCAGTTTGCTTTATCGACGGGATACACATGAATATTGCCATCGTGATATTCTTCTTTTGTATGCTTTGAGAAGATCCTGAAGTTATAATCTGTAAGTGGCTTCAACTTTTCGGCAAGTGGCCCTTCTGCATAGGCAGGCAAGTAAACCTGAACCTCATTGGGCTCATACCTTCTCGGCACATCTCTTATCTCCTTTCTGATTACTGGAGTGTAAACATGGTCATCATAAGCTTGAAAATGCAAACCGATCTTCTTCGTTGAAGGAGCAAAATACTTAAATATAAACTCTGCCAAATATCCCTTTTGCCTCGGCCGTGGTATCTTCTTACTAAAGAAAGACGCTTGATGACTAAGCGACACACACTCTAAGTGCTTATATCTCCACTTGCGCGCATAAGCTGTGATGGGCTCAAAATCATTGACAATGAGGTCATAGCCAGATAAGTCTAATTGGAAAATATCTTTTATAATTCTAATTGGCTTTAATGACTTTGCGGTAGCCCAATAGTCTATACCTCCTTTCTTACCAAAGACATAGCCCCATCCATGCTTTCTATACTTAACTGGAAAAGGCAATTCTAAGTCACCTTGTATACCACTAAGCAAGACATCAACATCCGCGTATTTAGAAAGTACGGGGTAGAACTCTAAGCAACGACTCAGATGTCCGTTACCAGTAGCTTGTACTCCATATAATATTTTCTTTTTGGTCGCCATGAGTATATATCAAGATGCTCGGTCCATCAAAGATCGAGCAAACTTTAATAAGTGTTCTTTTTCATCCTGATCAATCGACACAAAGTCTAAGTGAGACTTTGCCAAACTAAAAAAAGCTTCTTTTGCTTCTGTAACATAGTGAGGCAGGTATAGCTCATCGAAGACATTGGTTACTCTCTTCACTTTATCTTCTTCGCTGAGCGTATCATTATTATAAAGTCCTTCAAAGTGCGAACGATCATCTCCTTCTAAAAGCTCAACTGCCCTCAGGTACAAATATGACTTTTTACCTTGTATGATATCACCGCCCACCTTCTTACCAAATGTCTTTGGGTCACCATAGACATCCAAGTAGTCGTCCTGTAACTGGAAGCTGACACCTGCATTGACTGCAAACTTATAAAGATGCTGCTGATCTTTTTCAGAAGCTCCGCCATGCATGGCTCCTAGCTTTAATGATGCTCCTAATAGCACGGCTGTCTTTAGCTCAATCATCTTGAGGTAATCTGCTATTGTCACATCACTCTGAGTCTCAAAAGTCATGTCCATACTTTGTCCTTCACAGACTTCTCTTGCTGTTTGTGTCATGGTTTGAAGCATATTTGCCTTGAGCGGACTATCTATCTTCAATAATCTATCATAGACCTCTATCAGCATCACGTCACCCGTCAAGATCGCTTCATTGGCCCCATAAGTATGATGGACCGTTGGCACTCCTCTTCTCAGTGTAGCCGCGTCCATGATATCATCGTGCACTAACGTAAAGTTGTGAAATAACTCAATGGCATAAGCGAGATCGCAAGCTTGCTCGATGTCTTGCTTATAGAGCTCATAGCCCATCAAGCAAAAGATCGATCTCATGCGCTTTCCTGACTGATTCATAATATAATCACGAGGCTCATAGAGTGCTCTAGGCGCTTCGGTCGACACATTCTTTTGGTGACTTTGCTCTATAAGATCGACTGCTTGTGATATATTTAATGCCATTAGTAGAATTTGCGCTAAGGTAATTAATAGCTGACAGTGCTTTTATGACACCAGATTAAATAATGATGAAGAACTACCTTTTGTTTGGCTTTTTGATCCTAATCCTGGCCTCCTGCGGCACTGAGAAGCAAGAATCTCCGGACTTAATCATACACAACGCAACAGTCTATACCGTGGATGAAGAGAGATCTGTACATAGAGCAATCTCAATAAAAGATGGCGTTGTCGCTAAGCTTGGAACAGATGAAGAGGTGCTTCGGTCGAAGGGCGAAGACACTGAGATCATCGATGCGAATGGTGCTTTCGTTATCCCAGGGCTAATCGAAGGTCATGGACACTTCAGTGGCTTAGGCCAAAGTCTTATGAATCTGAACTTCTTAAAGAGCAAATCGTGGGACGAGATCGTCGCTATGGTAGCAGAGAAAGTAAAACACACAGAAAAAGGAGAATGGATCATAGGCCGTGGATGGCATCAAGAAAAATGGACCGAAACACCACATGATCATATCCATGGATATCCTCGACACTTTGATCTTAGTGAGATCGCTCCAGACAACCCTGTGATGCTCACTCATGCCAGTGGACATGGACTCATCGCCAATCAGCTGGCAATGGATGTAGCAGGTATAACCGTTGAGACAGGTGATCCTGTAGGAGGTGAGATCGTCAGGGACAATCAAGGAAATGCCATCGGCGTCTTTGAAGAACGAGCGCAAGAGATCATACGCAATGCCTACAACTACTACTTAAAAGACCAAAGTGACGAACAAAAACTCAAAGAGTGGTATGACGGTATAGCGCTTGCTCAAAAAGAGTGCCTTGAGAATGGTATCACGAGTTTTCAAGACGCAGGTGCGAGATTTAAAGAGATAGATCGATATAGAGAGATGGCTCGTAGTGGGGAGTTTGATATGAGACTTTGGGCTATGCTAAGGCACTCGTCTAAAGACATGGATGGCAAAGTGAGTCAATATCGCACTGTTGATGAAGGCGATGGATACTTTACATGTCGAGCTATTAAAACAGAGGTAGATGGTGCCTTAGGTTCATTTGGTGCTTGGCTACTTGAGTCTTATGCAGATAAGGAAAACTTCGTAGGTCAAAACACAACTGAGATCAGCGAAGTAGAGAAGATAGCCGAGATAGCCCTTAGAAACGATATGCAGCTCTGTGTGCATGCCATAGGTGATCGTGCCAACAGAGAAGTCTTAGACATCATGGAGCGCTCCTATGAAGCTACGGATAAAACTGACCTTAGATGGCGTATAGAACATAGTCAGCACTTGCACCCGGATGATATACCTCGTTTTGGAAGCTTAGGCGTGATCGCTTCGATGCAAGGCATCCATTGTACATCAGATGCGCCGTTTGTCGAGAAGAGATTGGGTGAAGAGCGTGCTAGAGTAGGTGCATATCCATGGAAAGCAATAGTTGAAAGCGGTGGTGTTGTCACAAATGGCACCGATGCTCCTGTAGAAGATCTCAGTGCTATAGAATCTTACTATGCCACAGTCACAAGAAAAAGGATCGACACAGGCTTTGAGTTCTTCCCTGAGAACAAACTTACCAGAGACGAAGCCCTTTACAGCTACACCATGGCCAATGCTTATGCGGCTAAAGAGGATGCGCAGAAAGGTTCACTCGAAGTTGGAAAATATGGTGATATCACTATCCTTTCGGAAAATTGGATTGAGTGCTCCGAACAAGCCATTTTGGATACAAAGATCTTGTATACTATAGTAGCTGGTAAAGTAAAGTATAAAAATGAAGCAGGGTAACAATCTATTCTCTCACCTACTTTCTATCCTAGCGTTGCCTTTTATGGCAACTGTGGTTATACCTTCGTTGATACATAGTTTTATAAAAACTAATTGGATTTCATTTTTTCATGTGCTCAATGAATCGCTGATCGACTTCATCGGTGGGTTGTTATTCGGTATTGGAGCCGTTCTCTTTGGAGCTACTGTTTTTCTATTTGCAAAAGTGGGTAAGGGCACGCTTGCTCCTTGGGCACCACCAGAGAAGTTCGTAGTTGTAGGTCCTTACAAGCATGTAAGAAATCCGATGCTCTGCGGTGTCAACTTAATGTTGATGGGTATCGCCCTGTTCCTTAAGAATGAAAATATAATCTTGTGGCAGGTATTGTTTCTTGTCATCAATACTATCTACTTTATAAAGAGTGAAGAGCCAGATTTGGTAAAAAGATTTGGTGCAGATTATGAGCTTTATAAAAAGAATGTTGGGAGATGGATACCGAGGTTAAGAGGTTGGGAAATGGAATAAAAAATGTTTCTTCTTTTTCAATTACCTGAAACAACTGTAGTAGCACCCTATCACGATGTGCATAAGCTTTCATATCATCATTGAACTTTTTCCTTTTCAACTTTTTATAAAGTTGATCATGAACGAACGACCTTCGGAGAAGTAGAGTTTACAACACTCTAAGTGAGGGGAAAGCAAATGCGTGCGTCTGATTTAAAACACAGTAAAAAAGTAGTCCATAGGAGCGTATATCTTCATACTTTCCATAATGACCTTAGTGTGGAAAACAACGGGGCACGAGTCGACTTTTCCAGCTGTGCAAGCATGGCCGCAGCGCCAAATTATCCATTAGCCACACATCAAAAAAACTCTAATTAGTCTCAAAATGGCTTTAGAAGTTAATGGCAATAAAGTCCATCTCAATGATAAAAAAATAATCTTGGGTCTTCGACAAAAGAAATTGAGAATAAGGGTCTAAAAATCCTATCGCTTAGGATTAGCAGAATAATTAACGTCTCCAATCTTGTAACCAACGATATCTAAACTTATCTCTCCTCTAACCGCTGCATTGATATCAACTTGAAAGCCATCCGGTTGAAAGTCCCAAGATGGCCTATTGGGAAATCGGTCTTGGCGACCGATGATTAGATTTCTAATTTGTACCAGATCAACACTCGAGATACCTCCGTCACCACTTACGTCTCCAGATAGCAGCGTAAACTCATTGCTGAGTTTCTGGCGGCCAACGATATGGTTTCTTAAGATCACCAGGTCAGTTGCAGAAAGGCCATTGGAGGGTATGGTGTTTTTATCAAGTTGTATGGAGTATGTTCCTTTAGGATCAAGATTCTCAAAGACAAAGCGGCCATCTGACCCTGTCAAGAATGACGCTATCATATCTCCAGTTAACGATACTCTTACATCAGGAATAGAAAGTCCATCCGCAGTACGCACGACTCCAGTAAAGCTGACAACATCGACCTGCTTCTGATTGAGTCCTCCCATCGACATGACTCCTTCGTTGATTGGATCTAACCAATCACTAAGTCTATCCTCTTTACTATTGCCTGTAGTCCAGCTCACGCTTAATCTGCCACTATAACCGATACCAATCGAGCAAAACTCATCGGACAAAGGTCCTCCATGTAGCTGCCCAAGGACACTTCCATTATTGTCAAATATGGCTGCTCCCGAAGAACCTGGCTCATAAGTAGTATTATCAAAATCATTGATATAATGACTAAGCTCTGGAGAATTGCTTCCATTGTTCCAGCCTATTCTCTTATCATGGATCAGGGCCTTATCAAGATCCAACGAAACCTTCTTGATATCACCAACAGGATGGTGAATCAGATATGTCGTATCTGGTTCATAATCTAATCTACGATCCCAGCCTGCGTAAAAGACATTGGCTTCAACCGGGATGTCTTCTTTGATGCGTAGGAGCATCATATCGGTGTCCTCCCATTCAGCAAGTAGCTCAGCACCTTGTATTTGAAATGGGAAGGGTTCTTCTTCTGGATTAGCACAACTGAAGCTCTCATAGTTAAAGTCGAACCAAAACAAATCGAAGAGTGGCGTTATCGTATCACCTGGTGGAACCAAACAATGAAAAGCGGTCAACACGTATGGTGTTCGATCTCCACTTGTATTATTCATTAGTGTACCCGTACACAAAGCCACTCCTTCCTCGGCTACCATGCGGATCCTCATCACCGAGCGCTTGACATCATCTAATTGAGCCCCTTCTTCGCAGTTGATATTTAGATGACAATCAAAGGATGCGTCAAATCCCAAAGCCATATGACCCACATTGATCGGGTTAGCATATACTTGTTGGAGGATCAACTTTGGTTGCTCATGTGAAAACATCGAGATGGATACATCTCCAATATAAGGCCCCAACATGATCTGACGGCTATCTCTATTATCAGCATTCGTATATACTTCTGGGCTCCAAAGACTCTGAGGAGAAGACACTTGTAGCGTAGTTCCTGGTTCAAGGTAGAATGACTTTAGAACTACATAGGCTTCTGCTCCAGTTCCTAAGATTAACTCGGCCTGATAAATATCTTGTTCAGTTTCTTTAAGTGGAAGTACTACGTGGTTCTTACTTGATGGCTCAAGTATAGGCAAAGCCACAAAGTTCGATGGTATATCTCGATCTGACTTGTGCCAAAGACCCTTGACGTCCTGTGTGAGGTCAAGTATATTGTCAAGCTGAGCTTGCTGGCCATAAAGATGCGTGAAGCCTAATAAAAGTATGCTTACCGCAAATAAAGAACAAACTCCTTTTCTCATAAATGACCTTTGGTGCTCTTAGCAGTGCACAAATCTACAGTTAATTTGGCAAGAAAGCTTGTCGATTATCACGGTTAGACTTGGACGTGTATAGAGTGTGAGATAAGTGAATAGTGCCATTTAAGCTGACTAATCTGCTCTAAGTCCGAATATTCTTTATTAATAGAACTTATAGAAGAAGAAAGGTGAATTGTACTCGGACAATTGTTGAAAAGAATCGAAAGGGCTACATATAGAAGCGATGACTAAAACAAAGGCTAAATATGAATAACATTCATCTTAATCGCCCTTACTATAAGGTCGATGGAGTTACGTGCATCAAACTTGTCAATAAGGTTTTTCTTGTGCGATATGATTGTATGTGTTGACAAGTAAAGAGCATGCGCTATCTCTTTGACGGTGAGGCCTTGGCTGATCAATTGAAGCACCTCAACTTCCCGCTTAGATACCACAACCAGCATCGTTGGGTACTCATCTATAGTATCCGATGAACCAATCTCCACAACACTATCTAATACCATAACTTCTTAGTTCTCTCTTTTAAAAGTAAGTAGACCGACTTTCGACCTACTTACTTTGTTGTATTTTTTACTCTGGACAACCGGTTGTATATACTTCTAACTTAGAACTTGCTCCTATCTCAAAGCCTGCTCCCAGCTCTACTCCTATACCTCCATCAAGAGTCAAGCTAGATCCTTGCATTGTTTTGTTACTTGCATTAATCTCTTGATCTGTGATATACTTCATCTGCTCTCCAGTTACAAAATCATGAGTTGGGGAAGTCAAGACCACTCTGTTATCACAATCCTTATTTACAATAGTGTCGGAAGAAGAAACAGGACATGTCGCTCCTGCTTGCACCTTAACAGATACTATGTTAGACTCTCCAAAATCACAGCATGAGAAGTTTCTCGCACATCTGACATAGTAGGTATCCTCGTTGATCATGCCTGGATCATAAGTCGGATCATTAGCTCCTTCAATGAGCTTCCAAGTTGTTCCGATATTGAAATTAGTTGGAATAAATGGTTGTCCGTTTGCATTCTTTTCTGTAGAGATCAACCACATATACTCTACATATCCACAGACACCTTGCTCGTCACTTATCACAGTGATCACGGGTATATCACAATCTGGAGAAACTTCGAGACTTACAGCACCATCGATACCTACTCTTCCAAAGTCCGTTAAAACTCTACATTCGTCAAAATTGTAAGTTATCAACTGAGGACAGAGAGAGCTTTGATTCCCGCACTGATCAGTGAAAGTATACCTTCTTATCACTTGCCTCTCACTAAAGTAGGAGCCACCATCACAATTAGAAACTGGTAGAACTTCATCACTATATGTAAATGACATAGCATCAGATTGAGTACAATTATCAATTACAGTCTTCCCACTTAGAGCAGAAAGCTCTTGCATACTTTGATATGCTTCTACCTTACAAATATTGTCGCTTGGTGTGATGACTATATCCCAATCAGTGGGACAAGTAGGCACTTGAGTATCCGCCTCAATTGTAAAGGTACTAGTGCATGTTTGCACAACGGTCATTGTGGCAGAATCTAAAAGATTCCAAGTAAGTGACACAGATCCACCACAAGCGCTTGGTATGTCTCCTGGAGCCTCTGTAAAGAACCCTCCATGACCACATCCTGAAGCTTTAAATCCTGCTAACCAGTCTCCATATCTTATATCGATATCCGCTTGTACATTACAGCTCGATTCTTGAACTGCAGTTGGACACTCAAATAATATAGCACACAAAGATTCAGGATCAAAGTCATCGTTTCCTGTGATATCTGAGACGTCATTGTCATTGTTATCCGGGCCATCCCCTCCTTGGTCTCCCGCTACACTATCATCGTCACTCCTTGGACCGTAGACATCATTAGCACTACTTATCTCAGCATTGTTTACAATCTGACCGCCCGTGTAAGACTCATCAATTGTAAAAGTGATCTGCACTGTATCTATCTCCCCTGCGGCTATAAAGTCAATCGGGGTGATCATCTTCGCTGTATCAGCGTCCATCTCCCATAGAGGATCATTTAACACAAGTGTAGAAGGTACATAATCGTTAATATTAACCTGATAAGCATCAAGTGTCCCTTGATTATAAACTACAAGATTATAAGTCACGTCTCCTCCTACTAAGATAGGTTTGGCTGTAGATGGATCTAAATATTTTATGAGTGCAAGATCAAATCTCTGATTAATAATTATAACCTCTGGATCGTAATCATCATCTCCATTAGTCTCTGTAATGTTATCATCTTGCTGATCTTCACTAGTACCGTCTTCATCTCCTGCTGTACTATCATCATCATCACGAGGGCCATTGATGTCTTCTTGGCTTTCTATCTCTGCATTGTTTGTAATACTCGTTAGCATAAAGTCATCATCAACTGTAAAGACAATCTTTACAGTAATACTTTCATGAGCATTAAGTCGGCTGATTGGAACATCTAACCTTGCAGTATCCCCAATCATAGACCAGCTATTACCTGGTTCCAAAGTCAATCCCTCAGGTACATAATCATTGAGTTGGATATTGTATGCATCCAAAGTTCCTTGATTATAAACCGTCAGATTATAGATAACTGTACTTCCAGGGACAATAGGCATAGTGGTATCGTCACTCAACATTTTCGTCAAGGCCAAATCAAATGTTTGATCCACGGTTATCACTTCTGGATCTAAATCATCTATGTCATTAGCATCATCTTCGATACCTGGTGTATTAGTGCCATCATCATCAATGTTGTCATCTGTATCTAACTCGCTATCGTCATCTATGGCCCCATCGACAGATGTAAGTGGGCTATCCTCGTCAACATACCCAAAATCGTTATACGATGATAAGATCTCGGCATTGTTGATAGTAGATGTTCCCATGAAATCAGGAGATATCAATAAATCAATATCGACAGATGCCATAGTGCCAGCGCCTACAGTTCCTAAGTTATAGATGTCACTTGACCAATCTGAATCAACATTAACCATACCAGTTGGCACATAGTCTCTAACTATAACATCATAGGCGTCTAAGGTTCCTTGGTTATAAACTGTAATTGCATAAGTAACTGTGTCCCCTGGGACAAATGGTCCAGACTCTGCCAAAATTTTGGTGAGTGCTAAATCAAACGTCTGCGTAATTGCAATCACTTCTGGATCATAATCATCATCGCCATTCGTCTCCATGGTATCATCATCCTGATCATCTGTACTACTGCCATCTTCATCGCCAGATGTACTGTCGTCATCATCACGAGGTCCATTGATGTCTTCTTGACTTTCTATCTCTGCATTATTCGTAATACTCGTCAACATGAAGTCATCATCAACTGTAAAGCTGATCTGTACTGTCGTGCTGTCATGTGCATCCAACACCGCTATCGGAGTCACCAATCTTGCAGTGTCTCCTACCATTGTCCAGCCATTGCCTGTCGTAAGGGTTAAACCTGCCGGTACATAATCACTCAATTGGATGTTATACGCATCAAGAGTTCCCTGATTGAAGACTTCTAAGTCGTAGATCACTGTACCGCCAGGTACTATTGGTGTGACCGTACTACTATTCAATTGCTTTGTTAAAGCTAAATCAAACGTCTGCGTAATTGTAATCACTTCTGGATCATAATCATCTTCTCCATCTGTCTCATTTATATCGTTATCATTGTCATCTGGAGCATCGCCTTCGTTATCGCCGGCTGTACTGTCATCATCGTCGCGAGGACCATTGATATCTTCTTGACTTTCTATCTCTGCATTGTTTGTAATACTCGTCAGCATAAAGTCATCATCAACTGTAAAGCTGATCTGTACTGTTGTACTATCATGTGCATCCAACATCGCTATCGGAGTCACCAATCTGGCTACGCCGCCAACCATTGTCCAGCCATTGCCAATCGCGAGGGTTAAACCTGTTGGCACATAATCACTCAACTGGATATTGTATGCATCAAGCGTTCCTTGATTGAATACCTCAAGATCATAGATCACTGTACCACCAGGTACAATTGGAGTAACTGTACTGCTATTCAACTGCTTAGTTAAAGCTAAATCAAACGTCTGTGTAATTGTAATCACTTCTGGATCATAGTCATCTTCTCCACCAGTCTCATTTATATCGTTGTCATTGTCATCTGGTGCATCTCCCCCATTGTCTCCTGCTACACTATCATCATCGTCTCTTGGACCGTTGATATCTTCTTGACTCGCTATCTCTGCATT
>CALIHL010000118.1 GCA_938022935.1 uncultured Saprospiraceae bacterium | reverse complement strand
AGATAAGGAAGTTAGAATCTGGTATGACGGATTATCCTGATAGAGGTAATAATGTTGTTTCGTTTGATGAGATGAAGAAAGGCGGTATCTGTCTTTGCTTTGCCACCTTGATTGCGAGATATGCCAAGCCTGATCATCCCTTGGGCGGATGGCGCTCGACGGAGCAAGCCTGGGCACAGACCTGTGCTCAGTTGAGTTGGTATCAAGAGATGGAAAGACAAGGCTACCTGTATCAAATTAGAAATGTCGCCGAGCTTGATAAGCATATTGATAATTTGCAATCGGATTTTAATGGTTCAGCACTTGGATATCTGCTGACCCTTGAAGGGGCAGATAGCATAGTCACTTTCGATCACCTTTATAAAAGACACGAAGAAGGACTCAGGACTATCGGCCCAGCTCACTATGGGCCTGGTACTTATGCCTATGGTACAGATAGCGAAGGTAGCATCGGTGCAAAGGGAAAGGAATTGTTGCAAAAGATGGATGAGCTGGACATGATTCTTGATGTAACCCATTTATGCGATACGAGTTTTTGGGAAGCCCTTGAGGTTTTTAAAGGTCCTTTATGGGCGAGTCATAATAATTGCAGAAGTATAGTCAACCACAATAGACAGTTTAATGATGATCAGATCAAAGTACTAATAGAAAGAGACGCTGTAATAGGTATGGCCTTAGATGCTTGGATGATGGTGCCTAATTGGCAACGGGCTGTATCGCATCCTTCTAACACTGATGTTAAATTGAGTCACATGATTGATCATATGGACCATATATGTTCTATTGCTGGAAATGCTAACAATATCGCCTTAGGAACTGATCTTGACGGCGGTTTTGGGAAAGAGCAGTGTCCTTCTGATATAGAGACTATTGCTGATCTTCAGAAAGTAACTGATTTGCTAACTCGAAGAGGTTACAGCGATGCTGACATTAAAGGAATAATGCATCAGAACTGGATCGAGAAGTTGAGATCATCACTCAAATAGAAATTAGAAGGAATACAGCTTTGAGCTGGTCATGTATTTTGTAGGATGCTAAGTACTCTTTCATATTCCTCGCTAATATCCGCCTCAATTACAATTGTTTTTTGCTTCCACTCTAGTTCAAGTCGACAAGCATGAAGCATCATACTATCCATCTGAAACTTCTCTTTCCACAATCTATTCTGCTTATTGCAACCATGGGGACGATCCCCAATTATGGGGTGCCTTATATGGCCCATGTGCTTTCTAATTTGATGGAACCGGCCAGTCTCTGGTTTTACAACAACATGACTGTATCGTGATGTCGAATGGAGGCCAAGAGCTACTGAAATCTGATAAGTATCAGTGCGCTTGTAAGACGTGATAGCCTCTTTTGTTTTACCTTCATTAGTAAGTGGATAATCTATAGTTCCACCTTCGTTGATGTAACCCCTTACAATGGCTTGATAAGTCTTATTAACTTCTCGATTTTGAAATAACTGTTGTACTTCCGAGCTCGCCTCTTGATGCTTGGCGAATAGTAACACACCGGAAGTCTTCCGATCAAGACGATGTGCTGGATGAACTCTTTGATTCAGATAGTCCCGCACCAACTGAACAGCAAATATGGTAGCATCAGCAGCAATCTTAGTGCGATGAACCAGCAGTCCATGAGGCTTATTGATGGCGATCAAGTCATCACATTCATAGATAATGTCAAGCTGTGGTAAGGTGTCTTCCATGAGGCTGTAAGTTGGAGTTTATTTTTAGCCTAAACAAACGAGTAGGGTGGCTTAGTGCATATGATTCGTTCATCAACCAGATGATTGTACCTTCATGCTGTGAATGATCCCTTAATCAGTGTGATTATGCCGGTGCGCAATGCCGCGGCTTTTCTCCCGAGATGTATAGATTCGATCCAAGCTCAAAGTTGTAGGAACTGGGAGCTCATAGCTATCGATGATCAAAGTGACGACGGTAGCCATAAGGTCATGCAAAGCTATGTCAATCAAGATGAGCGTATAAAGGTATATCAGAATACCGGCAAAGGCATCATAGAGGCACTGCGCTTGGCTTATACGCATGCATCTGGACAATTCGTCACGCGCATGGATGCAGATGACTACATGGCTCGAGATAAGCTCCAATTAATGAGCACAGCGTTGAGGCAAGCTGGAGAAGGTCACTTAAGTATCGGATATGTAAAATACTTCAGCGAAGCAGAGCTTGGGAATGGCTACGTCAATTATGCATCTTGGCTCAATGATTTGACCATGATGGCATCAAACTTCTCAGAGATCTATAAAGAGTGTAGCATCCCATCGCCATGTTGGATGGTACACCGCACTGATCTCGATCACTGTGGAGCCTTTGATATTAATATATATCCAGAAGACTATGACTTAGCTTTTAGATTTAGAAAACAAGGGCTAAAAGTTATTCCCGTTACTGAAATACTGCATTATTGGCGGGATCACGAATCTCGGGCTTCACGCAATGATGATAATTATAAAGACAACCTCTTCGCTAAACTCAAAGTTCCTCATTTTATAGATCAGGATTATAATCCAGAAAGACAACTCATCTTATGGGGAGCAGGCAAAAAGGGCAAGCAAATTGCAAAGCTACTTCATGAAGAAGCCGTCCCTTTTTTATGGATATGTGATAATCCTAACAAGATTGGACAGATTATATATGATATGCAGTTGCACGATCAGTCTATCTTAAGACAAAGAAGAAACTTGCAAGTGATTGTTGCGATTAGTAGTGTTGATGGGAAGCATGAAGTTAAAGATGTGATGAGGGAGTATGGGCAGCACCAATATTATCGATTTTGCTAATAATCTCCTCTTAACTACTTTTTTAGAATGAGTGATATTTAATACGCTTATATTTTTCATTCTACAACTTTTTAGAAAAGTTGAGCAAAATCGTCTGATTTAAAACGCTGTAAAAAAGAGACTAAAGTGAAAGACAGTTTCCTTATTACCTTCTTCTTTCTGCTAAGGAAGTCGTAGTGCTATTGTTTCTCTTTTTTAGCCTGTGCGAGTATGGCTCCCGCTCAAATCATCCATTGCCGCCCTTTGATTAATTCCAGGCTTAAAACTATAACTATCACCACGATAAACTTGAGCTCCAGAGGAGCGACATCTCATAGCCGATAGCGAAGCTTTCGGTTATTGATTCATCACAATCCCGTTTGGCGTGTGTTTTTGTGTCAAAAAGCATGACAAACAAATGCTCTTTTTTCTGTGTAACCGGTTAGAATTCTCATCCATAAATCCCCTCAATTGTCTCCCGCTCAATCGTCGCAATCAATTCAAATAAAGAGTCCTGCTCATGTTCAGTCAATTTGCTGAAAAGCTTATCGCCTTCTGTTATAATATCCCGGCCAACCTCCAAACCACGAACTTCTTCTTCGCTATATAAATCGGGCTTCTTTTTCATTTTGGAGATTAGCTTGTTGACGATCTCGATGATCTTTTTAACAAGCTTTCGATCGTGCAATGTTTCAAATAAAACTAAAGTGTCTTCTATAAACTCATGGATAATACTACGGGGTACCGATCTAATTAGATTATTCAGATCTTCCGAGGAATAAGGTGCCTCAAGATCTTGCTTGACAACAGCCTCAACAAGTTGTATTTCTAATTGTGTTGCCGCTTTAAAAGAATGCAAAGCCTTGAGTCCAGCTTTTAGAATCTTAGGTAAGTGTAGCCCATATCGTAACACGAGGCCTCCTGAGTCCAGTAGAATGCGGATGATTTGTGCTGGATTGTCTATATGATTCGTGAGGCTTTCAAAAGCTTCATCAAGTTCTAATCTTGTTGCTGGAGGTGGGTAGATATAGTCTAAGAAGTAATCTCTAAGCAGTGCCATCTTTTCTTCTGTAAAAGAATCGGGAACGTCGTGATGGTCGACGATACTTTGATATTGATAACGCTCTCTTATGAGTTCGCGATATGCTAGGATGATATCATTTAGAATTGTCTTCTTGTCCATGATGGCGAAGATCGTATATCAACGCTCGAAGACCTAAATAAAGCTGGACTTTAATTAGAAGATGCTATTGCTCCTTTACTTACAGGTGTAGTTGGTTGAGCCAATCCTTCATAGATCCATTTCGCAAGAGCTTGTCTGTTCTCCTTAAGCATGATGCGCTTGTGATTGTGCTTGTTCTTGATGTTAGCCAACTCAATGAGGACAGCTGGTGGCGCAGTCTTTCTCAGCACATAAATACCGCGCTCATGAAGATAACCTTTGTAGCCACGGTTCTTCTGATGCTGATCATACTTCTCTTGAAACTTATTACGGATCTGATTGGCTAATTTTCTCGAATCTTTGCTTCCGCGAGCATAGCAGAAGAATACATCTTGTTTTGTAGATTCAGAATTGGAATCTATATGTAGTGATACTACCACTTGATCCTTCACACCTTGCTTTTTATACTCCTTGTACTTTTTGTTAATGTAGTTCGTGCGTTGTTGCAGGCGTTTTAGGTGGTCTCTCGGTATGCGCGAGTTATCAGCAAGTCTTTCGTCGCTATCGCAAGTAAGTATCTGTCCATCTCTGATACCGTCATTCTTATCTTTTATGACCAACTCCACAGTTGCACCATGTTGTCTTAACTTTCTGTCGAGTCTTAGACTAACGTCATAAGCGTATTCGTCTTCACACAACCTCGAACTACAATCTTCACAGACGGCTCCAGGATCAGGACCTCCATGACCACTTACGATATAAAATACCTTGCCTTTTAGGCTTTTGTCTATAAGCTTGACATCAGCATACTTCTTGCCATATATCTTATCTGAGAATGCTTTTACACTAATAGGCTTGGATGTGGATTCAGATGCTGACTTCTTAGTGGTAACTGGTGCAGCGATGGCTAACTCTTCAACAATTGCTTCAACTTTGTCATCCTTCATCTCGCTAAAAGGAACCCATAAGATCTTACTCTTCGTAAAGTGAGTCAGTCGAGCGCCTTTTTTCCAGAGATTTTCATTGTACTCCTTGATTCTAACTGCTTTCTCCCAGTCATTGATACCTATTGTCGTCCTGATGCTCTTCTTGTCATAGTTATAGAGGTAGATAGGTAGCTTGTATCTCTTGTGTAGAAAGAGCTTCGACTTAGTTGACAACCCATTAAGACTAAGAAACTCTTGTTTTAAGCCGTTTGCCTGTGTAAAGTCATATCGGTCCAGCAAGGTAGTCAGTGCATCTCCAGACTTTGGCTTGACACTGTGGATATCTCCATTAGTTATCTTAGAGAATGCAGTTGCTCCTGACAAAGAACCAACAACCATAAGTAAGCACAGAATTAATATCGCGTTATTCATCTATTCACTTTTCTAAGCTATAACTTGTGCATGATTTGAGAGAGGTGATGTAGATCGTCTCAATAAATCATGTTGTATATCATAACTTGTTGACAAACAAATATATACAATTTAATAAAAATCATAATATGTTATGATTTAGAGTTTTTTATCGATATATAATCAGTTGATAGTGAATGCTCTTTTTGCTCAAGTGAAGCACGACTTTTTGGTAGAATATCGTAACTGGCCTCAGTCGCTTGCACTTTTGCTATTTATGTGGGCGATTGCTTATGTGATATTTAGGGTGAGACCTGAGATCTCTATGCAAGAGTTCAACTTCGTTTTCTGGATCATCTTACTTCTGATATCGATCAATGTTGCAGTCCGTGGGATGTCGCACTCAGGACCAGAAGAGCGATTGATGCTGTATACCTTAGTATCACCTACTACAGCACTGGTATCGCGGACCTTTTTCAATGTTATCTACTTACTCATAGTATCCTTGGCATTCTACTTTGCTATGATGATGCTCTTTTATCCTCAGATAAAACCTGACTTCAAGTATTTGACATTAGTCATAACAGGTGCTGTTTCTATAGGTGTGGTTTTGTCTTTCATTTCGGCGATAAGCCGCCATGTAACAGGGCAAAATACTGCCATGAGCATCCTGTCTATCCCCTTGTTGATCCCGGTTGTTATCTTGTTATACAGCATAGGAGCAAATACTTTGATGGGCAATCAACTTCAAGGAGGAAAATATGTTATCATTTTGGGCATCACAATGATGAGTGCTGCGTTATCCATTATATTATTTCCATATATCTGGCGCGAGTGAAGAATTACGGATTTATCTATAAAAGTTGGTGGAAGATATTAGGGCTGATCGTTCTGCTTTATGTTTTCATTGCAGGGTTTTGGGTGCCTCTTCGTCCAGGGATCTTAAGTGTTAGTGAGTTGCAACTTCAAGCTGGTCAGCCTTATAGCATAGATGTTGATACCTATAACGGTCACTTTAACGATCCTGAAAAACAGGTAAGCGCATATATAAAGATAGACTCTGTTCATATCACAAAGGTGCCATATGTCATGGTCACTGAGCGCAATAAGATCAACCTTAAAGGTGTGTTGCCCCATGTCACACCAGGTCAAGAAGAATGGACCGATGCCGTTTTGGTGCTTCATGATAAAGACGATGGCTTTTTAGTTTTCCCTCCGGGATTTGTGATTGAGAGAAGTAAGACAGCCGTAGACTTGACTAATGTTGCCACATGGTCAGATAAGATCACAGACTATGAGTTCAAATGGTCGTTTAAGTTTCCATTTGTTGGTAACCTTTACGAGACGGTAAGAAATACTTTTTTCCATGTTGCGATATGGATGGCTCAGTTTGTTTTGCTTTTTGTGGCTTTGATTTATAGTATAAGATATCTCCGCTCTGAGCAGTTAGATCACGATGCGGTGGCATCTTCATTTACCCATGTGGCGGTTGGCATGGGGCTTCTTGGGATTATTACAGGGTCCATATGGGCGAAGGCTACTTGGGGGACTTATTGGACAGATGACCCGAAGCTCAACATGTCTGCTGTCGCTATGATGATTTACTTGGCATATTCGATCTTAAGATCATCGATGGCTGACAATGATAAGAGAGCCAAAGTAAGTGCGGCTTATAACATATTCGCTTTCGTTGCTATGATTCCTTTGATCTTTATCATCCCAAGATTAGACGATAGTATGCACCCGGGCAATGGTGGTAATCCAGCTTTGGGTGGTGATGATATGGACAGCACGCTGAGGCTAGTATTCTATCCTGCGATCATTGGATATACACTTTTAGGTGTATGGATCTCGTCTTTACTTTTTAGATTAAGGAGGTTGGAGATCCGTAAAATTAATCGATTATTAAGAGATAACTGATCATTTCACTTTCGTAAATGAAATAAGAATTATAAAAGTTAACACGATGAATAAGTTCATATTATGGCTACTGATTTTAATTGTTTCTACTTTGGATGTGTCAGCACAAGCTGCGGATCATTATAGTAGTTCTGGTAAGCTCTTGGCAGTCATTCTTTGTGTATCCGTGATCTTGATAGGTATAGCACTTTTTCTTTTTTCAATGGAAAGAAGGATTTCTAAAATGGAACAGAGTTTAGAAGATGAGGCGAGTACTCATTAGCCATTATATTCTATTTGCTAATTTGAATTAATCAATAAACTAATAAAGAATGTCGAATCAGTCAAGCAGTTTTTATACAACTGTACAAAGTAACTTTGATAAGGCTGCGTCTTTAACAGATCATCCTAAAGGGCTTCTTGCACAGATACGTGAGTGTAACGCAGTCTACCAAATGAGATTTCCAGTGAAGATTGGTAATTCTTATGAAGTGATAGAAGCCTACCGAGTACAGCATAGTCAACACAGACAGCCAACAAAAGGAGGGATCAGATATAGTGCAATGGTGGACCAAGAAGAAGTGATGGCCTTAGCATCATTGATGACTTATAAGTGTGCTATAGTAGATGTGCCTTTTGGAGGAGCCAAAGGTGGGATAAAGATTAGTCCTCGAAAATATTCTGTAGATGAATTACAAAAGATAACAAGACGTTATACGGTTGAGCTAATTAAAAAAGGTTTTATAGGACCAAGTGTAGATGTACCCGCTCCAGATTATGGAACAGGTGAACGCGAGATGGCATGGATCTTAGATACTTATCAGACATTTTCCAAAGGAAATGAGATTGATGCTGTTGGTTGTGTAACTGGAAAACCTGTAAGTCTTAATGGCATCCGCGGTAGGACTGAAGCGACTGGACGTGGCGTATTTTATGGATTGAGAGAAGCTTGTAGTCATGAAGCGGATATGAAAGAGCTCGGACTAACTCCTGGTTTAGCAGGGAAGAGAATTGTTGTGCAAGGATTTGGAAATGTTGGTACATACTCTGCATCCATCTCTCAAGATGAAGGAGATGCCCTTATAGTAGGTATAGCAGAATGGAATGTTACTCTATATAATCCAGAAGGCATAGACATCGCTAAGCTGATCAAGTACAAAAAGAAAAAGGGCAATATAGTAGGCTTCCCAGGAGCAAAGGCCCTTAAGAAAAAAGAAGATTGGATTAGTATCGACTGTGATATTCTAATTCCTGCAGCATTAGAAAATCAGATAACAGCTAAGAATGCTCGAAAGATCAAAGCAAAGATTATAGCAGAAGCAGCCAATGGGCCGATCACAGCAGGAGGTGAAGCCATCCTTCTTAAGAAAGGATTGATGATACTTCCAGACATGTATCTCAACGCAGGAGGTGTGACAGTTTCTTACTTCGAGTGGCTTAAAAATCTATCTCATATGAGATTTGGTAGAATGGAAAAAAGATTCAATCAAAACACCTATGTTAATATCATTGGAACGGTTGAAAAGCTAACAGAGCGATCGATTTCAGCTAAAGAAAAAAGTCTTATCACACGAGGTGCGGAAGAGATTGATTTGGTTAGATCCGGATTAGAAGAAACTATGGTCAATGCATATAATAGCATCAGAGACATTAAAAAAAGAAGACGTAAGATTCATGATTTGCGAACTGCGGCTTTCATATGTGCTCTTGACAAAGTTGCTAATGACTATATTGCCATGGGCGTTTTTCCATAGTGGGAGTATTCATAGTGGGAGTAGGTATGAGGTTCTATCGATAAGAGGTCGAGAGACCTTTATCTCAAGAGATTTCTAATCTCTTGGCTTATGTTGAGTACGTGATGAGAGGTCAGGAGACCTTCATCTCAAAAGTGCTTGGGTAAATCTTGAGTCAAAGGTTTCTAACCTCTTGGCGGGCTCAAAGCTCTTCTAATTGTCAAGAACTTAAAATTTCTCTCTCCAGTATGATAAGACACAGCAGAAGAGTATGCGTGATCCTCGGGGGCTTTTACTGTCTTATACTCTCCTTTCGTCGGATTGTCATGAATGTAATTTAGCTTTTGTTGGTAAATATCATTGTGAACGATTAAAAGATCAGATTTAGACTGCTTCCATATTTTATGTTTACGATCACTTCTTTCTGATTGAAAATTGTCGAGGTATTCTTCATTAGTAGCTCTTAAATACTTCGCTATTTCTTTTCCAGTAAATTTCGTGAATCTTGTCCGCAATGTAGAGGTATCTTGATCCTTGATCTTCCAAAGTAGGTGAATGTGATCTCTCATTATGACGAAAGAGTATATAGTGCATTCCTCCGTTTTAACCATATCATTAAATGAGTTGCAAATAATATGGTTGCTTTCTGGAAAGTCAATGAATAGAGATACCCAGTTATTTAGAGTGAAAGTTGAAAAGTAAGCGCCATCCATAGTCACTTAAAAATAAAGGAAAAGCATGAGTATTAAAAATTGAGTAGAAATCTCATTTTATAAGAGGTCAGGAGATCTCGTTCAGATGAGAGGTCGAGAGACCTTCATCTGAAATTATGGAATTTTGAGCCAAAGTTTTCTAACTTCTTGGCGAAAGAGGAATCAGTCGATGAAAGGTCTTTAGACCTTCATCTCAAATTTATGAGGCTATTTTGAGCCAAAGGTTTTTTAACCTCTTGGCTTGTGTAGAGTCACTTGATGAGAGGATAGGAGACCGTCATCTCAAAAGTGCTTGGGTAAATCTTGAGTCAAAGGTTTCTAACCTCTTGGCGAACTTGCTCATAATGAAGCAAACTTGCTCTTATTAAACTGTATCTCTCGTGAAATCTTGGTGAAGAGATTAATCTTCCCAACCATGATCTCTCCTTTGCCATTGTAAGTGCTACGGTCTGGTAACGAAACATCGTAGGAGGTGGTGAGAGGAAGCGTGCAGTCTAAAGTAACTTTGTACTTACCTTCTTGAGGTACTTCGGAGATAGATCTTACTGTAGTGTAGTATATCCCAAATTCTCTTTGATTGAACTCTGAAAGTCCAATACGAACATTCATGTCTTTTTTAATCTTGCCTGCGTTAAGTGCATCAACAAACATTTCTGATTGTACTTCATGAGAGTCATTAGAAGTAGAAAGGTACATGATGGTTTCTCCTTGTGATATCATCTCTTGATCAACAATGTTGAATGGTAAAGAGGCATAACCGTCAATTGGGGAAGTGATAGTATACTGTTCTAAGTACGACTGATATTGCATCCTGATAGATCCTACTTGATCTACAATCTTTAGTCTGAGCTCTTCTAATTTTGATCTGTGATCTTGAGCTAAGGCAAACTTCTCCTTCTCATCAATGATGATCTCGCCGGTCATCTTTTGTCTTCTTAAATCGTTTTCTATTATGATAGATTGCTTGTCTATGAAGTCTTTTCGGCGGTCCAGATATTCTCTTTCTGATATACCTCCAGCAGCGTATAGAGTACTGTCTGATTCTAATTGTGATTGAAGAAGAGACAGCACTTCTTGATGTGATTGACTGAGTGCTCCAAAGCTGGAGACTTGTTCTTTTTTGATTTGTATAGAGCGATCTAAAGTGTTCAAGATATCCTTCGGATCATTCGCTCTTTTTAGAATCTTCAGCTGAGCCAGTAGATCGAGTAGGGAGTATAATTCATTCTTTATTTGACGAAAGTCATACTTGCTTAACCCTTTTACTTTGTCTATTAATTGATCTGTCTTGTTGAAGTCCAGAGCGGCTAAATCGTTATATATGAGTTCCGTCATTTCATTAAGAGCGGCTTCGCTTAAGTCAACTTCTACAGTGGCAATAAGATCTCCTCTTGAGATGACTTCTTTTTCAGACTTTACAAGATGAAGAAACCCAGAACTGGGCGCTTTTAGTGAGAGCGGTTGTCCTTTAGCGTAGATGACAACTTCTCCCTTAATCGTGTCTTGGATAGGTAACAACAATAGGATAGAGCTCAATATGGAGAGACATAAGAACACTACAGCTGTGCTCTTTGCCAGCACCGCAAATGGGAGTCGCTCCAATTCTAACTTATATTGTTTTATCCAAAAGCTCATGAAGAGATTGATCTGTTATACTTCATCATTAAAGAGGCTGGCATATTTGTTTTGTAATTCCATCAACTCGCCATGTGTGCCTTGCTCTATGATTTGTCCGTCATCCATCATGTAGATATAGTCCATTTTTTGTGCCACACCTAACTTATGAGTGATGATTACGAATGTTTTATCCGCTAATATAGTTTTTAAATTATTTAATATTTTACGATAAGTAGGTCCATCTAATGCGCTAAAGGGCTCATCTAATAAAAAGTAGTCAGAATTTTTGTAAAGTGCACGTGCTAATAGAATCCTTTGCACTTGTCCTTTACTCAAGTCTACATCCTTGCCTACGATGGAGTTAAGCCCTTTGGCATTACGTTCTACAACATTTCTGATCAAACACAATTCAAGACATTCATTGACGCGCTCTACCTCAAGTGGGTCAATGACGTCTTCAAAGGTGATGTTGTACCACAAGCTGCGACTAAACAGTATGCTTTCTTGGAGCACAATGGTACAGCTCTTGAGCCATTCGTTGAGATTTATCTTGCTTAGTTCTAAAGGGCCGACATTGATGCCTCCTTTTTCGTAAGAGAGTAAACCTACGAGGAGCTTCATCATGGTAGACTTACCGCTACCACTCTCGCCGATGATGGCGACTTTTTTACCAAAAGGGATATCGAAACTGACATCCTTGATCACCTCGAGATCTTCCTTGTATCTAAAGGATAAGTTGTTGACAGAGATAGTGTTTTGAGCAGGTGGGAGGCCATGTTGATCATAGCGCTCTTCGTTCTTTATAGCAAATACTTTATTGATCCGTTGTAAACTCAACCGAGTGTCTTGATACTTGGATATGTACTGCATGACCTTGTCTATTGGCATAGCCAGCTGACCTAAGATATATTGGATCGCAAGCAAGGTTCCTAAAGTCATAGTGCCTTCTATGGTTGCCTTGGCGGCTAAAAACAAGATGAGTATATCTCTTAGTTGTGCAAAGCCTTCGATGCCCACATTGATCATCATCGAGATCCGCAACATGTTCAATCGAGCATTAGAGTATAGCCCTTGTACACTGTGCCAATTATCCAATCTCTTGTTCTCTTGATTGTTGGACTTGAGATCAACGATGCCACGGTAGATATCTATGATCTCAGACCTGATGGTCGAGCTCATCTTAAATCGCTCTTCATCCAGTGCAGCTCTCGCCTTTAAGAAGATCTTTACCCATAGTGCCAGTAGGATGACCGAACCCACTAATATCAGACCCACCTTGACATCAAAGATGAACAACAACACACCAAACATGAATATCTTCAAGATGCTTTCTATAAAGCTGGAAGTGTCAGTAGTCATGAATGCTTCCACCCGAAGATTGTCATTGTACTGCTGGATCGTACGGCCTTGTTCTTCGACATTAAAGAAAGACAGCGGCTTTCGCAAAATGACTTTTAAATAGTCCAGGATGATGATCAAGCTGATCCTAACCCCAATGTGCCGAAGAATCCATTTGCGGAGTACATCTGAAACCGATATCCCTAAGAACAACAACAGTTGAGATACCAAGATGATCATGACCACCTCCATATCCGAATACTGGATACCACTATCGACAAGTGACCTTGTCAGAAATGGAAAGCAAAGCTGAAAGAGGGACCAGAGTACATTGAGCGTGATCACTAGTATGATCCCAGTCTTGTACTTCAACATCAAAGAAAACACTTCCTTGAATCCGTAGTTTTTCTGGTCGGAAGACATATTCCTGCTAAAGTAACTCTTGACTATAGGTCAGCAAAGGAAAGGGGAGGGTTGTTTGGAGAATCCGTAAAATTGGGGATATAGAGAAGCTCTGCTATGCCTGTGCAGTTGGATCTTCGCTTTGGGTCTTTTCTGGTTTGATGCCTAAAACCGCTGACACTTCGGTTATTTTTTCTTTCAGCCAAGTCTTATTCGGGATTCCTGGATTGTTTGATAGTATGTCGTTAGCCTTTTCAATCCTTTTGGCATCTTTTCTTTCTGATGCTTTAATGAGGTTATAAATGACATCACAGTGGTCAGTAAAGTTTGCTTTCCTAGCTACAGATATATTTCTTTTTCTTCTAAGAAACACTTTAAATGCCTTGATTGTGGATTCTAATATGTCATATTCATCTAATTCATAAAAAGATGCTATTAGCATGAGCCTTGAGTTGATATTATAGGTTATGTCCTCGTATTCTACATTCTGAAGTACGTCAATGACATCTTCATATCTTCGCATGTTCATAAAAACCCTTGCTTTGCTAAATGAGTATGCAGATTGCCTGGATTCCGTGTCTAAGTAATTCTTGTATTTTTCTATAAAGTCAAGAGCCCAGTCGAATTCAGCAATTCTACATGCATTTATAACGATATTTCTATAGTCAATAGGATCTATTTTATCATTGTCAATAAGGAGTTTGGAGTCAAGACCAAAATTCAATAATTGATATTGTTCAACAAAAAGATCTTGACCTACACCAATCTTCGTGGCTATACTATTGTATATGTGTGTAAAGACAATGTTTGCCTCATTTTTATTCGTTAAAACTAAGATTTTTAGTTTCTCGATTATTTGATCTAAGAATTCCTGATTTGTTTCGTATTTTAGGTAATTGTAGGTTAAGATATACAAGTGAGCTACGCCACTTTCGTTATATTTATTCTGTTTCTTTAACTGTTTATCTATGAAGTTTGAAATCTTTACCTTTTTATCAATTTTAAGATCAATATCAAGCCAGTTTTGTTGAAGAAGATGTAGTTTTAATTTTTCTATAACAAAGGAAGACTCAATTATGGCATTGAGGTCTTGTATTATTTTCATGTATTCTCCACCAGTCTCGTACCCCTTCTTTCTCTTGAAAATACCATCTATATCTTTTACAGATCTTTTTGCTGTGTAGTTGTCAAAAAGAGCTTCTGAATAATCTAAAGACCTGGCATTAATAGACTTATCAAGAGTTTTTTGCAATTTATTTTTTAGTTCTGATATGTTGTTTATCTGAGAAAAATCAGCCAATGTTCTCAGCTTAAGATGTTCCTTGGATTGTAAACTTTCTACAGAAAAAAAGAGCTCCAATTTTTGAGTAACTTGATTGATCAACTTTCGTAGTAGCTGATCGTTATAGACTTTTTGTGGGAAGATCGAACTCCATAGCTTACCTTTCGAGATTTGAGATCCTTGTTTATGGCTGTGAATTAGGCATTCAAAAGCTACCCTTATTGAGTCACTTTTATTAAAATATGGAGAGCGAAAGAATAGCAATGCTGAGTTAATAGTTTTAGGCTCAAGTCTGTCTATAATTTTGGTTATTTTCATTACCTCATATATGCTTACATTATTAAAACTTTACATATATTAAATTTCTTAATATAATTCGTGAAGATGGGGTAAAATGGCTTATATTGCAAGTTGTAACCAAGAACAGAAAAAATGCGCGTTTTTTTACGTGTTTACCCCAGTTTACTTTTCATAATGTTCTTTTTGAGCGGCATTTTGACTGCTCAAGAGTTGGAGCCTGCGTATATCGAAGCAAAGGTCCTTCAAGGTGAAAAATACGAATACGAATTTTATTCAGGCCTTCCAGCGTCAGTTGCTTTAACAGAAAATATAGCTGGGGGGAATAAATCTATGGAGCAAGTTTCTGTTAACATATCATATAAGTTTATATATGATACAGATCCGAATTTTGTAGGAGAATCTAGATTCCTCCTGGAGAGATATGCTAATGAAGGACTTGTAAAGCAGTATACTGAGGTTATTGTCAAAGTGGTTCCTTCAATGATTGAGGCGCGTCGAGATGTCGTTTTCTTGAGTCGAGAAAACTCGAGTATAGCAATTGATGCTCTATCCAATGATACACCAGGCTTTGGAGCGTTGTCTATTGAATCAATTGATTTAGTCTCTGAAGGGACTGTACAGATCGTAAATGACGAGCTGCTTTTCACTAAACCCGATGGATTTGAAGGTGAAACTTCTTTTAACTATACAATAGTTGATGAACAAGGGCATAGAAGTAGTTCAACTGCTACTATTAATGTTCAGGGCCAAGGTGATTTGGCAGGTTCTTCACTAAGCTATATCACGTCAGCATCTTCATCAGTCGATATTTATTTAGATGATCCGTCTTACGATGTTGAAGCTAATCAAATCTTGACGCTTGGTATTCTTGAGAATTTAGGGGGATACTTGTTTACCTATACTCCACTTCTGACTTCTAATGGATTTGAATCGTTTTTGCTCATAAATGATGCCGGAGAGACCGTCGAAGTGGAGGTTGAAATCCTTGAAGATGGAACCTCCAGTCAAGCAGTAAGAGATGACGATTATTTTACCTCTCAGGGTACATTGATTTCTTTTGACCCAAGAGAGAATGATTTTAACCAAGAAGGCATTATACTGGATTATTCCGATGAGTTAGATTTTGATGGATCAATCTTTTCATACCAACCAGAATCTGGATATAGCGGAGTGAAGACTTTCACTTACACTGTTTTAGATGGTGCAACAGAGAAGACAGCTAATATTGATATATCAGTTGGCAATTACTTACCTCAACAGAGTGCCTATTCTTTCCAAACATATGCTAATACAGATTTTCCTATTGACTATAAAGCGCCTATATCTGACTATAACTGGAGCATTGTAATACCTCCATCTAATGGCTATTTAGCCACTGGGGTCAGCTCCCATGTATATGCATGCGGAGTAGCAAGTGGCAATGGGGAGATGGTGATCTATGATCCTAAGGAAGATTTTGTAGGGAAAGACCAATTTACAATTGAGTATTGTGTTGACAATGGAGCCTGTAAAGAGATTACTATAACCATGGAAGTTGTGCCAACTGATGAAGCATGTCCATGCCAAGGCAATGACTGTGTTTGGGCAGGAGACGCTGACAATGATGGTAAGGTATCTGTCAAGGATGTCTTAGCGATAGGCTATAACTATGGCGAGACTGGAGATACGCGTTTTGACGCATCTGGAGATTGGGGTGGTAACCATGCCATAGATTGGGCCTTTCTACAAGATGAAAATAGGATCAATAACAAATTTGCTGATGGCAATGGTGATGGTGTGATTAACAGTGCTGATGCTGCTACTTTAAACGAAAACATAAGCCTATATCATAACATCAATGCGCAAGAAGTGCTTGCACAAAAAGAGGTTCCACTAGTGGCAGTGCTTAAAAACGAAGGAGATTTATTGGCTGGAGATGTTGCAGTCTTCGATATTTATGTGGGAAGTGTTGACATACCCGTTGAAGATTTAAGAGGAATTGTTTTTAGCTTGGGCTTCCCGCCCAACATTGTTGATGCATCCACTATTAAGTTTAATCTTGATGATAGTTGGATAGGATCAGGTAGTACGATACTTTCTGCGACCCATATCAGTGAATCCACTTTAGAAGTTGGCGTTGCTCGTACGGCCAATACAGGCGTTTTTGGGTCGGGAAAAATAGGAGAAGTAGGCTTAGTTATTCGAGTCGATACTGACGGGTGGCGTCCCGGAGAAGAAGAAATCCCTTTCGATATCAACTTCAGCTCAGCGCAGGTCAAAAACAACAACAATAAGAACTATAAAATCCCAGGTCAGTCACTAAACCTAACACTTAAGTTGGATAACAGTGAGGTTGACCTATTTCCAGAAGTGATGATCTATCCGAATCCTTCTCAAGGTGTTCTTACTTTCCATGCTAACAACAATGATGAGTTGGTGGATGTACAGATCTACAATATAATGGGAGCTTTAGTGATGGAGCGAGTTGATATCGCAGAACGATCTATCAACGTCTCACATAACTTGCCTGAAGGTATGTACTCAGCAGCCATCAAGACTCAGAAAGGAGTTGTGGTTGAGAAGATACAGGTTCTTAGAGCAAGATAGCAACAGATTAACAGTCGGTTTGCTATTACGCCTTGAATGTGTAATCCCATAATTATAGGGTGGCAATGGATGATTTGTGCGGCGGCCATACTCGCACAGGCTGAATGAGAGGATAGTAAATCACGCTCACTTCACAATTCGTTTGATCAAAGAAAACCATGACGTTTCATCCCAAAGCAACACCTCTCTTTCTCTGTGTTTTAAATCAGACGCTTTTGCTCAACTTTTTTAAAAAGTTGAATGAAGAAATAAGCTAAAACCAAATCTATAGCTGCTCTGATGGCAGGCTGTCTTAACGAAAAGACTTCTACGTTTTATTTTGGTTTCGGTCGAAGAGACGATGAAGAGGAGATAGGCTTTGTCGTACTTTTCCCAAAAGTACACCACCAACTTTGTGATAAGTCCTATCTTGCGGCCTCTCGTTACGAAAACCTGATAATGAAAGATTACGTCGACCTCATAGCTCGTATATCCATAGCATTTATCTTCCTGTATGAAGCATATGACTCTATTGTCTTCTTTCATAAAACAAAGGAGACCATGACAGCTTATGGCATCACATGGAATCAAGACCTGTTACTGATAGGCGTCATCTTTTGTTTGATAGTTGGGAGTTTATTGATCTTGATAGGCTACTATGCCAGTGTAGGAGGTTTCTTGATTTTGCTTTATTGGATCCCATTCACTTTTATAGTCTACTCTTTTTGGAACGATCCCATCGAACTGAGACGCGAGAGTTCTTTATTCTTTATGCGTAATATGGGGACAGCCGCAGCGCTCATGCTGCTGATGGCCAATGGTGCAGGGAAGTTCAGCGTCAAAAGAATCATCCATACCTTAAGACTTCCAGAAGAATGATCAAAGTCTATAAAGAAATAGGGCAGGTTGATATCTTAGCATTTGGGATACATCCAGACGATGTAGAACTCAGTGCGAGCGGCACGATCTTGTCTCATATCGATAAAGGATATAAGGTTGGTGTTTGTGATTTGACCAAAGGTGAACTTGGATCAAGAGGAACTCCTCGTACAAGACTATCTGAAGCAAAGGACGCATCTGACATCATGGGCATTGATTGGCGGGTCAATTTAGAGATGGCTGATGGATTCTCTTCCATTGATAAGGCGCACATCCTGAAGATAGCCGAAGTGATTAGGCTGGCTCAGCCAAAGATCATCTTAGCCAATGCATTAGATGACCGACATCCTGATCATCCAAGAGGTGCCCAATTAGTAAGAGAAGCCTTCTTCTTCTCTGGACTCAAGATGATCACGTCCATCCAAGGAAAGCCACATAGAGCAGATACACTTTATCATTATATCCAAGATAAACAATTGTCTCCAGAGCTATGTATAGATATCACAAAGTATGTCGATACCAAAATGGCTGCTATCCGTGCCTACAAAACACAGTTCTACCAAGGTGAAAACGCTGAAGACAATGAAGGAGCCACACCTATCTCATCTAAAGCATTCACAGACTTTATGATCGCCAAAATGAAAGTCTTCGGTAGAGCCATTAATGCAGAATATGCAGAAGGATATATCCTTCATCGGGAGATCGGAGTAGACAACCTGATGGACCTACGTTAGTTAAATGTTGTTGGTTAAACAACTAACATTCAGAAGTGAATCAAGATGACAATCAAAATCCCAATGTCAATAAGTTCTCAAGCTTTTTGGTTCTAACATCTCGCTTCTGAAAATCTGCTATCTGGCCTCTGACTTCTGATATCTCTCTACGCAATCTTTTACTACCTTTACATTACAACTATTCGTCATATGAATATCGGTTTAGCATTGAAGGGAGCAGCGATGGGTGTAGCAGAAGCGATTCCTGGCGTTTCGGGCGGTACAATCGCCTTTATCACAGGTATATACCAAGAGCTGCTTGAGACTATAAAAGGCATCACACCAGCTACACTTAGATTGATATTGACTGATCGTAAGGCTTTCTGGCAAGCCATCAATGGCAAGTTCCTGCTCTGGTTGTTATTAGGTATGGGTGCTGGTTTAGTAACAGGCATATTGGTGATTAGCCACTTGCTTGAAAATCATCAGATCTTGCTTTGGGGCTTCTTCTTTGGATTGGTCATAGCCAGCGCTGCATACTTAGCTAAGGACGTTAAGTGGTCATTGATCAGTATCATTGGTGCTGTGATTGGGGGAGTATTTGCTTATTTCATTACGAATCTTGCTCCATCGGCCGGATCTGAAAACCCACTATATCTTTTTCTTTCTGGATGTTTAGCCATATCAGCGCTGATGTTGCCCGGTGTATCCGGAAGCTTTGTGCTTTTACTATTAGGCCTGTACGACCAGATCATCAATGGATTGAAAGCTATCATCACCGATCAAGACTTTAGTCAATTGATGCCGATTGGCATTTTTGCCGCAGGAGCTTTTGTCGGGCTTTTCTCATTTGCTCGGATGCTATCATATCTATTTAAGAAGTATCCCAACAATACCATGGCTACGATGATCGGTGTATTAATCGGTTCTTTGGGTAAGCTTTGGCCTTGGAAGAAGATAACGTCAGTATATAACAAAGTTACTGGTGAGACCAGCGCTCTAGAAGCTGTAAAACTGCCTGATAACGAAACATTTAAGATCTTATCTGAGACCAATCTCTTACCACAACAGTTTGCCACTTACGATGATCCCAGAACACTTGTCGCATGCTTTTGCCTTTTTGCAGGTATAGCAGTGGTCTATATGCTCTCAAAAGTAGCCAAACAGGGCTAACAATAATGTCCGTCAAGGAGATACGTATTGTAATTTTATTTAATATATTTGCGTTATAGGACAATTATGGTTGACCTATA
>CALIHL010000117.1 GCA_938022935.1 uncultured Saprospiraceae bacterium | reverse complement strand
ACAAAACCATCTATGCTAAAGTTTGATTGTCCAGAAAGATCTAATTGAAATAATGAGATGACAATCAGTACATACCAATATCTAGGAAAGTTGGTGTTCATCATCATCCTCTTCTTATCCTTACTGCACCTTCTCTACCGCCTCTTCGACCGCGCATCTCTTTCGACTTCTCTCTTCTGATCTCACTAAACTCTTCTTGAGTGACCTCTTTACCTTTTTTTGGCATCTTGATCGCATCTTTTTCTAAAGCCGCAAAAACAACTTCTGTTGCAACGATGGTCATCTTGCCGTTGTCTCGATCTAACGCTAAGATCATACCTGGCAATCCATGAAAATCTTGCGGCCCATTACTGATTGCTATCTGCGGTGTAAACCATGCAGATACTTGTATGGTATCATCAACCATAGTCGTCGCTTCCATTGTTAAGTAGTCCAATATCTTCTTTTTAGCACCTGTGATCTTCCATTTATACTCTTGTATCTCACCATTGATCAAGAAAGTCTTACCCATGAATTCATTCTTATCAACTATCTGAGCACTTGATAAATTTTTATAAGTCTCACGGTCTGCACCGCCACCCATAAACCTCATTCTAAATCTTCTTCCTCCGCCAAAGCCGTCACCAACAGCTTCATCTGTCTGAGTCTGTTTACTTGTCTTGTAGATTGACTCCGTCTTATTGAATACTAGTTCCTTATTAGCCTTTCTTTCTTTAGGGATTCTATCTCGTATTTCTTTAGGCATTCTCGCACCTCGAGCACCCAGATCAACCTTCATGGTCATCTCATAAGATATGGTGCCAGACTCTTGGCCGGTTGTTATGAAAGGAAGAAAGAGAAGAAATATCAATACCTTATTCATATCTATAATTGTGATCACTAATTAATCATAAGATACAGAATAGATGAGAATCAACTCTTAAAAGAAAGTTAAGTGGAGTTATTGAGCAGTTCAAATAACTGATCATTCTGTGAACGACATAAAACTTATGTTGAAACACACGAGCCTAAAATAAGAATAGAGACACTACCCTTTTTTAAACAAACGCTTATCCAGCTTCTTTCGTTGAGCTGGATCAAGTGCTCCTTGATTTGTCTCTGTGTAGAGCTTGTCGATGTATGACCAACTGCCGTCTTTCCATTCGTATGCTTTGTAACTACCATCGGGTACCTTAGTTGGGCCTTGGCCTGGCATCCTGCCCTGCACAGTGATCAAGTTATCGAAGACAATGCGATCTGACTCTTCATCATAGGTGATACTGGCATTGCTATCTGCGCTGTAGATCACAGCCATACGCGCAGATAAAACCCCAGCTCTTTTTTCTCCACTGAAGAGTCCAGCTTTGCCAATAGTGATCGCCTCGTCAGAAATAGTAATGGGTTCTAAAGTTTTCACTTTTGTAAATTCATCATCCACGCGATAAGTCAATGCGTAGTACTTGATATCTGGATGTGGAGTGGTAAGGATTTTATATACTAAGCCGCCATTCCAATCTTCGACATTCAGGATGTCATTACCATCGAAGCTTTGTCTTTGTGACTTTGAGCCTATGGTATAACTCTTGTTGTTCTTGGTCTGCACCAGTCCTTGGTAATCATAATTGCCACCTCCCAAGTCTACTTGCCAACTGATGATTCTAAATGAATTGTCATCAGGATATTGGATACTGATCCATGGTAACTCTTTGTAAGTCTTTGTAAAAGATCCCTCCTCAGCTATGTCTTTAGTAAACATCTCATGAAAGATCTCCGACGCGTAAGCACGATGATCCGGTTCACTCGCATTAACCATGGCATCAGCATAGAAGCCAATGCTTTGTGCATTTGACGGAAGTCCACAGCCAATAACAGCTATTAATAGAATAAGTCTTCTTAGGTACATAGTAATAGGTATTACAAACTCATAACGTATTTGCGGAAGCGGAAAGTGTTTATAAAACCTTATGATGAGCTTAAGATGTCGAACAACAAGCAGTCATCTGGCTATAATCTGGTCGATCAGAAGCTTTTTGGTGTATGTAGCTTTCTATGACTTGTCCATCATGTATGACGAAGACACCTGGCATCTGAAGGCCATCCCCGATCTGTCTACGTTTAAGTGTTGAGAAGTCTTTGTAAGCCAACTTGGCCGTACGCAACCAGACTTGAAGTCCAAATAGTTGGTTGAAGTTTCCTTTGATTAATCCGAACTCTTCGTAGTATTTGCATTCAACATCGCTAACATGGTCGATGTCATGCAAGTTGTAGTCTTTAAAGTATCCTTCTGCCACCTTAGGTTCTGCCATGTGAACCAGACAGATCTTGACATTGCGATCTTCTATCTCTGTACGTCGCTCTGCGATATCACGCATAGCCTCCATACAGAAGATACAACCAAAGTGTCGTAAGAAAGCCAACATAACTGGCTGATCCTTACCCAACTCTAATAGGGAAACTCCGTTTTGAGTTTTCATCTCGCCTAAGGCGTCTCTAACCGTTCGCTTCATATACTAAAACATATCAGCAGTAACTTCAGACAGCCATGGCGGACTTCAGACTACGCTTATTTCTTATTCATCTTATCAAAGGTCTTCATGACTGCTTTGACATGTGCTGCTGAGTTATGAAGCAATTTTTGCTCTCGTTTGTTTAGATTAACCTCAAGTATTTTACCTACCCCCTTGCGGTTAAGTGTTACAGGTACACCGAGGTATACATCCTTAAGACCATATTCTCCTTTGAGGTTTACACAACAAGGAAAGATTCTGTTCTCGTTCTTCACGATCGCTTCTACCATCTGAGCTGCTGCTGCACCTGGTGCATACCATGCTGATGTGCCCATCAACTTCACTAACTCTCCTCCACCTTTCTTTGTGCGCTCAACAATCGCTTTAAGTTTGTCTTTCTCGACTAGTTCTGTCACTGGGATACCAGCTACAGTCGTATACCTTGGTAGTGGCACCATCGTATCACCATGTCCACCCATCAATAGCGCTTGGATATCTTTAGGAGATACACCTATCTCAGTGGCCAAGAATGCTCTATATCTCGCTGTATCAAGTATACCAGCCATACCAAATACTCTCGTTCTATCTAACTTAGATGAAACATGAGCAGCATATGTCATTACATCAAGTGGGTTAGATACGATGATGATGATTGGGTTTCTTGACTTCTTTAAGATCGAAGCTGTAACAGATGTCACGATCTTGGCATTAGTTGAGATCAAGTCATCTCTACTCATACCCGGACGTCTTGGGATACCCGCTGTGATCACTACTATGTCAGACTTAGCAGTATCCTTATAATTGTCTGTCCCCGAAAGCTGAGAGCTATAATAATCTATAGGTGCCTGTTGCCAAGAATCAAGCGCTTTTCCTCGGGCCATATCACCTTTCAGATCGAGTAGTACAATCTCATCTACAATGTCTTTATGTGCTAACACATTAGCTACAGTAGCTCCTACATTTCCTGCTCCAACAACGGTTACTTTCATTTTTATCTGTTATTCTTTATTAATCTCTTTAATCAGTATTAAAACTGCTTCCGCGAAATTAACCATATTAAAAGGTATATGCTGGCTTTATATGATAATTTTTTGTCATATTTCTTGGAGTTTCGTCAGATATGCATATTCTCAGATCAAGAGCCGCTTTTGCGGCCATTCTTTCTGATATAAAATCCTACATTTGCAGCCATATTGACAATACTTACATATGAATCTTCACGAATATCAAGGAAAAGAGATCTTAGCCTCCTACGGGGTTAAAATACAGAAGGGAAAAGTCGCTGAGACACTGGATGAGGCTATCAAAGCTTATGAGGAAGTAACAGCAGCAAGTGGCAACAACGTAGTCGTTGTTAAAGCGCAGATACACGCAGGTGGACGTGGTAAAGGTGGCGGCGTAAAGCTCGCTAAGAACTTAGATGAGCTTAAGGAACATGCAGGCAACATCTTAGGCATGATGCTTAAGACACCTCAGACACCAGGTGGCCTGGAAGGTGAAGGTAAGCTTGTAAGCAAAATATTGATCGCTGAAGATTCTTACGCACCAGACTTTGACGCTTGTAAGGAGTACTACGTATCTATCATGATGGATAGAGAAGCGAAAAGAAACGTGATCATCTACAGTACTG
>CALIHL010000116.1 GCA_938022935.1 uncultured Saprospiraceae bacterium | reverse complement strand
TCACAGCAGTGGGTCAAGGCTTCTTAGTACCTAACCCAGATCTTGATCCAGAGCGAGGAGTGTTTTACGAACTGGGTGCAGAGTATAAGAGTGATAGATTTAAAATCGAAGCGGCATTTTTCCAAAACCACTTGAGCAATTTGTTTGTTCAAGCTGATATTACTTTCAATGATGCTCCATCTGTTCAATTTCAAAATATAGGAGAAGCCACTTTGACAGGATTAGAATGGAATGCAAGAGCAAAGATCAATACGCTTTCTTATGTCTTCTTGAGTGGTGCTTTGATCAACGGCACCAATAAGATCACAGACAATCCCTTGCCTCAGATACCTGCTATGCAGTCATGGTTGGGTCTGCATTATAGAGATGTAAACAACAAGTTCTATATCCAACCTGAGGTTCTGTTAGTATCAGAACAAAGCGATCCTGCACCCAACGAAATATCTACACCAGGATATGCAATCTTGAATCTGAAAGCAGGGATCAACTTACACAACATCATTTCTTCGTCCTCTCATGCTAAGTTGATATTTAGCATTACCAATCTTGGAGACAAGTCATATCGTAGTCATGTATCAAGAGGTGCACCTGGCAATCAGAATGTCTTCTTAGAAGCAGGCAGAAGTGTAAATGTTGCGTTTGTTACAAGGTTTGGTGCGGCTGTGCACTAGTAGACTTTTAGAATAGGAGATTTGAACTTGTTCGGATCAGATAATGCTTCAGCCAACCAAGTTTGATTGTCCATCGAATATTTGATCTTGGCATAAATTGTTAAATCAGATTAACAAACGTGGATATATTATGGTAATCATAATTAACATCCTTAATTCGACAGTGCTAAGTGATTATACAAATTTTATGCTGACCCAACTTTATTAGTGCTATAGACGTATCTCATGATACATCCGTTATAGTACTACAATGAATAAAATCAAAGCCCTCCTAAGTGTACTCTTCATCCTAACATTAACCAGTTGCTCAGATGAGTTTGATCCAATACCTTTCTCAAGCAATTTAGACCTGCCTACAGAATATACATATGAGCTCAGGATCAGTTGTTACTGCTTCCCTAGTTATGTTGGCCCGCATCGCCTGCATGTCAAGGGAGATGAGATCATCGGTTACGAGTTGGCCGTCGATGATGTAGAGATAGATGATCAGGTAGATTTGGAGCAATTTACAATAGATGCACTAAGCAAAAGGGTAGATGAAATCTTGGAGCAAGACCCATTTTCTCAAGATGTAGAAGTTCATCCAGATTACAACTTCCCTGTCTCTGTTTATATCGATATAGATGAACGAATAGCAGATGAAGAATGGGGATATGAGATAAGCGACTTTGAGGTGATAGTAGATTGACTTAAGTAGACTATACTTCTGTCTTGTCTGAAGGATATTTTCTCATTAGATAGCAAGTGACAAGTGCAGGTATGAGCGCAGCTTGGAACAAAAAGAAAACTAAAGTAGCCCAGCCTCCTAACTCAACTTCAGCTCCATGCGCAATCAAAAGCTGAGTGCCAAGCGGCCCATCTGAGAAAACGACTATGCTCGTCAAGATCCAACCCAGATGTAATCCAAAAGGAGCAAACAATGACTTGGTATTTGCGAAAGCAAAAGCAAACATCCAACCTGTAGCACCTGTCAATAAGAAAACATAAATCATCGGTATTAGTCTACCTCCGATCATCCCATAGCTAAACCAATGATAGACACCAAAGGCTACAGCACTGATGAGGCACGCCTTAAAAATGCCCATATGCTTTATAAGGATGTATAAGAGCGCACCTCGAAAAATCAACTCTTCAAATATTGCAGATTTCCCAGTCCACCATAAACCCTGAAGCGCATTATAGATTTTATATTCAGGATTAATGGTAAAGACAATTCCTTTGATATATGCCTGTCCGAGAAGGTTGATCGCACAAAACAATGCCATTAATAGAAAGCCAATGAAAAACTCCTTTGCTCTTTGTCTTGTTAATCGAATGCCAAGATCAGTTATGTGCTCACGCGAGTTGAACCATAGGAGGGCATAAGAAAGAAAAAAAAGGACTATAACTCCTAACATAAAAGTTAGCTGATGATATCACAAAGATCATTTTTCCTTTGGTATATCTTCTACGTTATAGTAGATTTTAAGTCCAAGTTCTTTACCAATCTTGACATCTTGGTCAGCACCATGAGATGCACCTTCTATCCTAAGTATGGCATCACACTTGGTTAAAAGGCGATGGGCAGTAGGGTATTGAATCTCAGTGAATACTTCATCTCCAACTTCTTTTGATCCAGCCAAAGCGATGAGTGGATTGGCCACCCATTCACCGATCATAGGGATGTGACCTTTTCTAAAGATAGGCAAGGCTACAGACTCGAGTCGGTCCATATTTTTTTTAATTAGTGTTTCATCGTTGTTTGTGCCGCTGCGATATGGCCCGGCGATTAGAATCATCATCATATCTTTTTTACAAATAAAGCAAATGCTCTAATAGTAACTCTTAAGATAGTTTAAGACTACATTATTTCTTCTTAACAGCGCTTAAGAATTCTGGAGTGACACCCAGATAGGAAGCGATTTGCTTTTGAGTTATCTTTTCAACGATGTTAGGATATTTCTTTGTGAATCGACTATACCTCTGTTCTGTTGTAAGAGAGATGCTATCAAGTACTCTGAGTTGTTCTCTGATGTAGGCTTTTTGAAAAATAATTCTAAAGAATCTTTCAAGCTTTGGGATCTCCTTGAATAACCTTTCTAAGACGTTTTGCTCAATGATCGTAAGTTGACTGTCTTGTATAGCTTGTATGGACAAAAGTGCTGGCAGTTTATTTGTAAATGCATTCATATCAGTGATCCACCAATCTTGAATGGCAAACATAATCGTAGATTCTCTTCCTTCTTCGTTTATATTATAGGCTCTTAGGCTTCCCACTTCTACAAAGTATAAATGATTGCATCGATCGCCTTGTCGTATGATGATCTCTTTTTTTGAATAGGTCTTGCTTTTTATAGATGATAAAAATAATTCTTTTTCAGTATCACTTAAAGAGATGTGTTTGTTGATATTTTGTAAGATAAGATGATCGTTCACAATTACAAAGACTTAATTATTTCTTGGATCAAATAGAATGGTCTGCTTTACTGAGGATAAGTTTCCACCGATTTTCAGACCAAAGATAGCATTAGATTTGTACTGTGATTAATCTGGATCTGAATGTCTGCTGTCTTCTACATAGTTCGATTGCTATTTTAATTTTGAATGTTTTTGATTACTCGTCTCTATTATTTGAATAGTTATTGTCTGTTGCCCTCTGTCTAACCCTTCATATCTAATTCTAACAACTTGCCAAACAATTCAGAATCAGGGAATATGCTTTTTCCCAAACCTATAGTCTTATAAAAAGATTCATCCTCCCTTAGCTGATAAAAGCACAAAGCTCGATTATAATAACTGTCAGCCTTGCTTTCAAACAAGTCTATCGAGTGTTGAAAGTAGTCCAGCGCTTTTTTGTAACAACCTAAATCATAAAGTACGCCACCAAGTTCATAAGGAAGGTCATATGATTCGTTGATATGAAAGTACATATCCCATACGCAGTGTATGGTTTGTATGAGCCTTTCTCTATCGTTGTGGGTGATGGTTTGGGTAAGCTGTCTTAACCTAGGTAGGAAGTTTATAAAAATGGAAGAGTCATAAGCACTCAATCGGAATATAGCGATTAGCTCTTGGAATTTTAGTCTGGATACATTAAAGTAAGCAAGCTGCTTGATACTGTTAAAATCATCGGGTCCAAAATTGTTAACGAACTGTTGATAGGCTGCATGCGTCTGGGGATAGGTTTCGCCATCAGGTAAAAACATAAGACAACCAATCTCTAAATGAAAGTTGGAAAAATTTGAAAATAGAGAAGTGCCTCCAAGTTTTTTGCAATAGGTACTCAAAGCATGATAATTTACCCAAAGTGAAAAACTTCCATGGACGATAATGTCAGGTTGCTTTTTGCCGCTGAGTTTATGGAGTTCATGATGCCCTTTGTCCATGGTCAGCAGAACCAAACCCGAGCTCGAAAGATCTTGTATATTCTGTATACATCGAATAGATTTTTGAGGAAAAAACAAATAACTATTAGTGATTAATTCTTTGTATTCACTGAGGATTTCGTTGAAGATTGGGTTTTCATATTTAGGAGATTTTTGAAGATCGTTGTGATAGGTTACTTCCATATCATTAATCAGACTGATAACGTTTAATCCTTTAGGATCAATACTTGAATCAATAGACACAGAACAGGAGGAGACTTTTTTATCTTTTATAAAAAACAAATCATTAGGTATGGAGTCGAAGAAATAGTTGGCTATAGCGAGTATAGGCTGACTAAGGCTCTGTGGGTAGATTGATTTTTGACTATATCGAAGATGAAGTTCAGTACCTCCTATACCATCAAAATATGCTATATCTAAGAGCCCTTTTTGTAAGTACAGTTGTAGTTGTGGATGATTCTGAAAAAAGGACAAATTGTCTTCGACAATGTCACTTAAGACATAACAATACTGTGGTAGTCTTATAACTGTAGAATCAATTAACCTCTGTAATTGTTTTAAGATATGAAAAGCAAGTCGACCATGACCAGCGCCCAGCTCAAGTATATAGACGATTTCGTTTGAACGACTTTTTACTGCTAAGTCCTTCAGAAAAGCAAAAATAAGCTCGGCATATGTTTTGCCGACTTTAGCATTGCTTGTTAGTTGATGAGGTACAGCTCCTTCACTCCAAGCTTTGATGCCTTCTTTTTGATAATAATCTCTATTGAGTTGCCAGATAAGACTATCAGAGAATGGAGTTTTAGGTTCTACTTCGTAAGTACGGGTGTTCATGGTATAAGCTTTTTTGGAAGATGATAGGATCACTTTCCAACTTGCAAGCTTGTACTCAAAAGCTAAGTAGAAACCGACGAAACGTAATGATTTATAGCCAAGTTACCTTAAATAGTTGATTATTAGATCATTATTCATATACTTGGTTGTTATACAAGAGTGACAGAGTAGAGGATGTTATAGCATTGAGATATTATTCATTTTTTATAATCGCCGCTTGTTAAAGAAAATAGTACAGGGTTTAGTCCTGAAGTATTCAGTAATATATAAATGGAGAAAGATTCAGTCAACTATAAAAAGTCTATCATCGGTAGCGCGATTGCGTTTGTCATAGCAACGAGTTGTTGTTGGCTGCCAGCATTGGTGATAGGGATAGGCGGTGGTAGTGCTTTAGTTGGACTAAGTAATGGACTTGAACAATGGAGTGGATTGTTTATTACTCTTGGAGTTGGACTGTTAGGTTTTGGGCTCTACCAATATAAGAAGACGAAAGATGCCTCAGTAGTTCAAGAGGCAATCTTACAATCAACTATAACTTGTCCAAATTGTGGTCATAAGAAAGAAGAGACTATGCCCACTAACGCATGTCAATACTTCTATGAATGCGAAAATTGTAAAACGATCCTAAAACCAAGAGGAAACGATTGTTGTGTCTATTGTAGCTTTGGGACAGTTGCTTGTCCGCCGATACAATTAGATGAGTCTTGTTGTTAACTATTTTGATTATAGAAGATAAAGCCAACTCTGAACCTTATTACAGCGTATATATAATAGTATCCTATTAGTCTATGATATGTATAAGCTGATATACTGCTTTCTAATCTTACTTTTGATGTTTTTGGCGGCCTCATGCGGTGATGATCCAGAAGGGCCGATGCGCATTTATGACTGTGAATTTGACTTTCGTGCCGATGGCGCAATTGACGAAGAAGAGAGAGGTATCATGGATGAGTGCATGAGGCAATCTCTCACATCGAGAGAAGATATCGAAAGAAACTTGATAGGAGAATGGGAGCTCATTGGTCATGGAGAAGGTTGGGTTACATCTACTCCAGAACCTTGTGGGTATCTTATCTTTTCAGAAGATCAATTGATATTAGAGATTGAAAGTATATATCGAGATACTGTGTCTTCTCATGAATGGACGATAGAAGAGGTAGGTAATAACTTAGGATCGAGGTTCCACTTGAGGATAGAGCCTTATGCTCATGAGCTTGGTATAACAACATTTTGCGAAAGCTATATGTATGGAAACTTCACACCTGTAGATGGTAACATGTATCTGTATGAAAAAGTGAAGTAGGCCTAACTCAAAGTGATTGGCCAATATCTACACCTATGCCTGCGCTGTAGGTGTAAAGTTCATCGGCGGAAAGTTGTTACCGTTGCCACCACCTTTCTTTACGGTTATCGTACCATGTTGAGCTTCATACTTCTTGACATTGTCAGCAAGTGCAGATAAGAACCTCTTTGCATGCTCGGGTGTCACGATCACGCGTGATTTCACCTTTGCTTTTGGTACATTAGGTAGCATACGGATGAAGTCGAGCACAAACTCAGAGTTACTATGTGAGATGATCGCAAGGTTAGCATATATACCATCCGCTAACTCTTCAGGTAGCTCTATATTGATCTGATTTTGCGGTTTTTTAGCTTTTTTCTCTTCTGCCATGATACTCTGTTTATACTTCAGTCCCCAATATTAGTACTTATCGGACCAAATAGCTGCAACCATAAGGAAAGATTAGATTTCAATCCATCATATTAAAAAATAACGCAATATGTTAACAGGCAATATGATATGTTGTTACCTTTGATCTACTCACAACAAACTAATACTGTTTAGCACCTACTTGAGTGATGTAAATAACCAATTATTTATAGAACCAAGACTCTACTCAACATGATAACCAGAACCACTCTTCAGGGCGTTAATGCTCCTCAATCAGCTATTGGTCTAAGAGCTGAGATTATGATTTTATCAATTATTACTATCTTCGGTATCATCGGACTAAGCTTTTGCATTGGCTTAAACGGTCCATGCGATGATTGTTCGGCAGAATACAAAACAACACAATCTACTCAGACAGTAGTCTATGATCAACAAAGTGAGACATAAATTAGAGAAGTACGGATTTGGTGTTTGCCAGTATATCGGCAACAAGATAGGAGTACCCTCATCTATCATTAGAAAGTACTTTATCTATACCTCATTTATCGGGGTAGGATCTCCCTTGATAATCTATCTATTTGCAGCCTTTTGGTTGAATATCCGCACTTATGTCCAGCGACAAAAGGATATTCTTTTCGATTAGTATATACATGACACTCTTACTGAGAGAAAGCGTACTGCACAATATTCGCCCCCATTCTTAAGGATAACAATCTCTTCGCGGGCGTATCATTATGTACTTCTTGGTCTTCCCAGCCATCGCCAAGATCAGTCTCATAACTATAGTAGCAGACTAACCTTCCTTGCCAGATCAAACCAAATCCTTGCGCTGGCTTGTCGTCATGCTTATGAACCTTGGGTAGACCATTAGGAAAATCAAATGTTTGATGATATATCTCATGATCGAAAGGCAACTCAACAAAGTCAATCTCAGGGAATACCTGTTTCATAGCGATCCTTACATACGGATCTAAACCATAGTTATCATCGATATGAAGGAAACCTCCTGCGATCAGGTAGTTGCGTAAGTTCTCTGCATCAGAATCAGAGAATACCACATTGCCATGACCAGTCATATGAACAAATGGGTAGTTGTATAGATCTGCAGCGCCTACATCGACTGTCGCATACTTAGGATCGATATCCGTCTGAAGTTCATCATTGCAGAATCGTGCTAGATTGATTAGTGCTGTTGGATTAGCGTACCAATCACCACCGCCACCATACTTGAGAAGAGCGATCTCGGTCTTTCTGACCTCGTCAAATCCCATCCACAGCATAGAGGCGCCCATCAACACAAAACACAAAAGGTATATCTTCTTCATACTACACTATTAATCATAGTCCACTTTAGAACGGCTTAGATTGTTAATCGTTGTGGAACAAATTTATAACTTTCTATAGTTTGATAAAATCCTACGAAATTGAGCCAACTAAGTATGGTCAAATCTGATGCCTTTTCGATTGGCATTCTATCAACATCATATCATCTTACTTTTTCAACTTTTTATTAAAGTTGAGCAAAATCGGAGCATCTAATTCACTGTTAAAATGAAGTATAGTGTTAACACAGATATCTGTGCTTTACTCTATCGGTGTATAGTGAGGATATGAGCCCACTGCCTTTCTTCCTTTTAAGCTTATGCAGCTTCGCCGCCGCTACATATTCTCCAAGGCAACGCAAGTTGAAACTCTCTTTTAAGCTTAGACCTTATGCTAAAACTGATTTTTTAGCCGAGCCCCATCAGGGTTAAAGAAACAACACTCGCTGTCTCAGCGCGTAATCTACTGGATCCAAGATTCACCCGTAGATAGCCATCAGCTAACGCCTTAGTCACTTCTTCATCAGTGAAGTCTCCTTCTGGTCCGATCAATATCACAGAAGGCTGTTCTCGCTTGATTATTCTACCCAGGTCTGGCGCTCCTTCTTCATAGCTGGCGATGAAGTGTTTGCTTCTATCTGCAGATACGACATAATCTTTAAATGGTACTGGATCATCTATGATCGGTACATAGGGTTGTAGCGATTGCTTGGTCGCACTAACGATGATCTTTTCTATTCTTTCTGTTTTGATGGATCTGCGTTCTGATCGATGACAGATTAAGGGAGTGATCCTGCCTACTCCTATCTCAGTGATTTTCTCAAGCATCCACTCCAGGCGCGTTTGATTTTTGATCAAGCCAAATGCCAAGTGAGGCAACAAGGGATTAGCCTCTGCAAATGAAGAGGACAAGACGGTCAGCTCGACAGAAGAACGTTGTGCTTCTTTGATCTCGCAGGTATATCGACTGCCTTTGCCATCGATGACGTAGATCTGTTCACCTCTACCTTTGCGCAGGACCTTGGCACAATGCTGAGCCTCTTGATCTTTTAAGACGATCTTATCGCCTTGGATATCCGTGCTGTAAAACACATTCATGTTTTTGCAGTTATTTATGCATCAATATTTCTGTAAAGATATACATACCTTTGGCGCGCTCAAATCACGGTATTTACGACAGTGGCAGAGTGCGTTATCAGGCATAACAATCATACGAATTAAGCCCCGATAAACGGTCGATAAAAGTCATATATGGAGACATTAATCATGTTAGGGAAGTTTATACTTTCTCTTTCTATCCTCATCATCCTTCATGAGTGCGGTCATTTTTTTCCAGCTCGATGGTTTAAGACCAAAGTGGAGAAGTTCTTTCTCTTTTTTGATCCATGGTTCTCGTTATTTAAGATGAAGAGAGGAGATACAGAGTATGGCATAGGTTGGTTGCCGCTTGGTGGATATGTGAAGATCGCAGGCATGATCGATGAGAGCTTCGATAAAGAGCAGATGGCTGGCCCTCCGCAACCATGGGAGTTCAGATCCAAGAAGGCTTGGCAGCGACTGATCATCATGCTCGGTGGTGTCACGGTCAACTTTATACTGGGCATCTTGCTTTTTGGCATGATCTATCTGGTTTGGGGAGATCGATACTTACCCAATGAGAATGCTGTCCATGGCATCGCAGTGGGGGAGTTGGGAGAGCAAATGGGCTTAGAAGATGGTGATAAGATCCTTGCGGTTGGCTCATATGATTTAGACAAGTTTGAACCTTCTGATGTCATCCGATACATCATTACTGATGATATCAAAAGCCTGAAGGTAGAAAGAGCAGGTCAGTTGATAGATCTTGAACTGCCAGCTGACATGGCCAAGACACTGACTAATTATGATAACAAAGACTTGTCCTTATATGATGCGCGGTTACCTACAGTCATAGGAAAGGTGGCGCCTGGATATGCCGCAGATAAAGCGGGTATAAAGGTGGATGATCAGATTATCTCTTTAGATGGTAAGCAAGCGATTTACTATGACCAATATATGGATATCTCAAAGGCATCACCTAACAAAACGATAGATGTTGGCGTACTGCGTGGATCAGATACCCTCTCTATCTCGGCAACTTTGGACTCTCTTGGTCGCTTGGGTTTTCGAAATTATTCATTAGTGCACTTCTTTGATACGGAGTTCACTGAGTATTCATTTGTAGATGCGATGACCAGTGGTTGGGACAAAGCGATGGGGTTTTATCAAGAGCAGTTCAAGGCATTTGGTAAGATGTTTACAGGAGACCTTGAACTTAAAGAGTCTGTTGGTGGTCCTGTGATCATAGCTACAATGTTCAAAGCACCCAATCCTAATCGGTGGAATTGGAGGCACTTTTGGAATCTTACGGCCATGTTATCATTGATACTTGCCTTTATGAACATGTTGCCGATACCAGCACTCGATGGAGGCCATGTGATGTTTTTGATCTATGAAGTGTTGACTGGTCGCAAGCCAAGTGATCGCGTTGTTGAGTATGCTACATTGGCAGGTTTTGTCTTGTTGATGGGCCTGATGATCTTTGTGGTCGGTAACGATATCTCACGTTTGTTTAGGTAGAGCGTTAGACTTTCGTCAAATGTGTGCTGACAGCTGACATAATATTCCGTTAAAATGGAGCTTTGAGCAACGAAGTCACCTGATCTTCAGTTAATGATATTAAATAACAATACCCCAAATATGAGAATCCTATTAGCCCTATCATTGATAATAAGTTTGAGTATCTCTCCAGCACAAGCACAGTTTGGAAAGCTACTCGATAAAGCAAAGTCCGTAGTCACAGGAGAAGATGGCAGTCTTAATGTGGCAGGAGGACTAAAAGAAGCTTTAGAGACAGGTGTCAATGATGCGGTAGCAACCCTTGCTCAAGAGAATGGCTACTACAGCAGTCCTTATAAAGTACTGATACCTGAAGATGCACGTAAGGTAGTATCTACGGTTTCTAAGGTGCCGGGATTTCAAAATATAGAATCAGATCTCATCGGTAAGATGAATGAAGCAGCAGAACTTGCTGCTAAGAAAGCTGGACCCATATTTGTCAATACCATCAGACAGATGTCGATCAAGGACGCTACTGATATTCTTATGGGTAAGGAGGATGCAGCTACTCGATATCTTGAGCGCAGCTCAAGAGACGCCTTATATGCAGAGTTCATGCCAGTGATTCAAGCCGCTTTAGATGAAGTTGATGCAAGATCATTATGGAAGTCTGCGGTTGGTGCCTACAACAAGATCCCTTTTCAAAAGAAGTTGAACCCAGAACTTGATGACCATGTCAATGGCAAGGCACTGGATGGTATGTTTAGCATCATAGAAAAGAAAGAAGAACGCATCAGAGGTGACCAGAGCTTACGTACTACTGAGTTGCTAAGAGAAGTCTTTGCTAAGCAAGATCAATAAGTGACTACATAGCTCGCTAGCTCCGGACAACTTTTCTTATCAAGTATTTTTCTGATCTTTGTGACGGTCAACCCGAACATTGTCATCATAATGATCGGATAAAAAGGTATGTCTCAAGATAGAAGAATCAAAGTCTACGATACCACGCTTCGCGATGGTACGCAAGCTGAGGGTATTTCATTTAGCGCAAGCGAGAAGGTCTTACTTGCCAAGCGTATGGATCGCTTTGGTATAGACTATATAGAAGGTGGCTGGCCAGGCTCCAATCCTCGCGATATGGAGTTCTTTAATCTTATTCGTTCAGAACAATTTGATCATGCCAAGATAGCGGCGTTTGGTTCTACCAGACGAGCAGGAGTAGATGTTGCTGAGGATCCACAGATCCAGATGTTGCTTGATGCTCAGACGCCAGTGGTCACGATATTTGGTAAGTCATGGTTGCTCCATGTTATCGAAGTGCTCAAGGTTAGTCCTGAGGAAAACTTGGCTATGATACAAGACTCTGTGTCGTATCTGGTCGCTCAAGGCAAAGAAGTGATCTATGATGCCGAGCACTTTTTTGATGGATACTTAGATGATGCTGACTATGCAGTGAGCACGCTAAGAGCTGCTGTTGCAGGAGGTGCATCATTCTTAACTTTATGCGATACCAATGGAGGTCGACAAGTAAGCGAGATTACTGAGATAGTTGCAGTCATCAAAGAGAGATTTTCAGATCAAGAGATTGGTGTTCATTGTCACAACGATTGCGGTCTTGGGGTTGCTGTGTCCATAGCCGGTATAGAAGCTGGAGCAACAATGGTGCAAGGTACACTCAATGGTTATGGAGAGCGAGTAGGCAATGCCAACCTGACTTCCATTATACCTAATCTGTATCACAAGTTGGGATTTCAATTATCATGTGGTAGTGAGATGAGGCAATTAAAAAGTCTTAGCAACTATGTAGATGAGTTAGCACATCGTGTGCCGTCTCGAAGATCGCCTTTTGTTGGAAAGAGTGCGTTTGCCCATAAAGGAGGCGTACATGCCAACGCTGCACAGAAAGTAGCTCATAGTTATGAGCATATGCGACCTGAGTTGATTGGTAATCAACAGCGCATCTTACTCTCGGACATGTCAGGTGGTACCAGCATAGAGATGAAGGCCAAGCAGATGGGAGTCGCTGTAGATCGAAAGTCGCCACTCATGAAGACCTTCGTTGAGAAGATCAAGAGATTAGAAAACGAAGGTCACGAATTTGAAAATGCAGACGCATCTTTCTTTGTGTTGCTTCACGAGCATTTTTATGATCAAGAAGACATATTTGAATTAGTAAGTTATCGGATCATCTCTGAAGTAGTCAGAGGATCAGGTCGTAACATCTCTGAGGCTGTTGTAAAATTAAAATTAGCGGGAGAAGAAGAAGTTAAGATATCAGTAGCAGAATCTACTGGTCCAGTTGGAGCGCTTGATCATGCTGCAAGGATCGCTTTTGGTGCGCACTTTCCAATCTTGAAAGAAGTACAGCTCGCAGATTATAAAGTTAGAATCCTACAAACAGGTCAAGGGACTGAGTCTATCACCCAAGTACTTGTGAAGTCAACGGACGGCAAGAAAAGTTGGTGGACAAGTGGAGCAGATCCCAATATCATAGAAGCCAGTTGGGAGGCCCTTCGTGACTCTTTTCGCTATAAATTACTGAGAGAAGGAGATTGATTTTTTCTGCAGTGGGATATTGATAGTTATACTGGTTCCGTCATTACTATATATGTCGATCTCGCCATTGAGCCATCCTACTCTTAGCGTCATGTTCTTAAGGCCATTGCCACCTTCGCTTTTTTTCTCATTTATATTGAAGCCTATGCCGTCGTCTTCGATCAATAGTTGAATCTCATCATCGTACTTCATCAATTGAACTAAGACATTTTTAGCATTGGCATACTTTGCAACGTTGTCAAGCGCTTCTCTGATGATATAGTACAAGTGGAGTACGATCTTGTCATCGACTTCCAGTTTTGAAGAGAAGTTAGATTCAAACTTTGTTTGAATCTTGAATGTGTTCTCTATACTACTTAGTATCCTATTGATCTCCGACTTCAAACCTAACTTCATGATAGAGCTGGGCAGTAAGTCATTTGAGATGTTTCTTATCTCTTGCTGCAACTGGTTGGATAGGTTGATGGTTTCTTTGTAGTGAGGATCTTTTAGATCTTCATTGTTGTTGCTTTTTACCATCTGTAGATTAGCTCGCAGTCCTGTGACTATACTTCCTGCAGAATCATGTAGGGCCATCGAGATGCGTCGTCTTTCTCTATCCACTCTCTCTATAAAAGCCTGACTGTATGTACTTCTTTCCTCTAGAAGTTCGATCTGCTCTGATAGGTTCCTTCTGTATACTAGTATCGCCGTGTAGATGATGTAGCTACCGATTAAAGGGACATGAATGGCCCTCGTTATAAATCCTGTGTGCTGTACCAAAAAGGTGTTAGACCATAACCCTTGTAACGCCAGCAATCTAACGGCAACTGTAATAACCGTTGCAGTAAAAACAAAAAAGACAACCATGCCATCCGTGCTCTTTTCCTTTACCCAAGACCAAAGAGCAATGGCTGCAACCATTATACAGATCCCTAAGGTAAACACTAAAAAGACAGAGATGATATCTCCAATAGTTTCTGGCGTCCTGACACTAAGTATGTCAAGCGGATGGAGGAAAAAGATGACAAGCGTGTAGATGCCTATAGCACCATAGGATATATTATAAAAGAGTTTTTTCTTCTTGCCAAGCTCAACAAAGTCTAAAGTAAACAGTAAGCTGAAAATCACAATAATGCCTATAGACAGCGGCCGGGATAGACTATTGAGATAAGGAGAGTTAGGCCAAAACATCATCATGCCATAGCCTTCTTCAGATAGGATGTAGAAGATGCTTGCTAAAGATACGACAGCTTCATAGACGAAGTACTTGTAGGTGTTGACAAAGAAAAGTATAAAAGTTACAAACGTTGTAATTAGAAAAAGTCCGATGACTAGTCCATGAAACATCTTAACTCTTAAAGTGTCTTGTACTAAGAAGCTACGTTGTATGATATGTATGGGAAAGTTGACCTCTTGGCCTTCTTGATCTACTCTGAAGTAAACATTGAGTTTATCAACTTTGACATCAGGTATGTTGTGGATGAAAAAGTTGTGCTGTACTTCTCTTTGTGTAAAGTTGTAATTGTCCCCTTGTGTAATAGAGTGGATAATGTCGCCTCGTGCTTCCAAGAAGAAGTCGTACGTTGCTATGTGGGCATTAGCTATCTCGATTAGGTAATTGCGGTAGCTATCTTCTGATTCTTTTTCCATTTGAAAAGAGATCCAGACCGGGTAGGGTTGCGAATCAAATATGTTGTTGCCACGTACCGATCTGAATAAAGAATGATTACCTCTTAAGTCATCTATAGTTGTCTGCCCCGAAGAGTCTATGAAGTAGTAGATCTGCTCAGTGGCAAGTGAAACTTTCTCTATCGACGGTTTTATAAAAAAGGTAGGAAGAGTTGCTTTCATGCAAGTGCTCCATAAGAAGGCTAGACATATGATCAAACACCTTCTGTTCATATCAATCTAAGAGACTATTCTCAAATGCATACCTCATCAGACCAGCAGTATTTCTGAGTCCAAGTTTCTTAAGCATGTTCTTCCTATGTGTTTCGACTGTTGTTACGGATATAAATAACTCCGTCGCTATCTCAGATGTGGTCATTTCCTGAGAGATCAACTGTAGGACTTCTTTCTCTCTCTTGCTGACTGATGGTCCTTCGTTTTTGCTTTTTTTGAGTGGTTTGTTTAAGTATTGAGCAAACTCTTCACGCAAGGCGTCTTCAAGGTATTCGCTGTTTTGTGCAACATCTCGGATCGCCTTAAGTAGTTCTTCTCTACTACAGGACTTGAGGAGGTAAGCCTTAGCACCATTCTTAAACATGGCTTCGACCATATGCATCTCTCGATACATAGTCAGTGCTATGATCTTGGTATCAGGATACTTTTCTTTAATCAGGGCACTGGCCTTTAGACCATCTAGTCCTGGCATATTGATATCCATAAGGACAACATCGATCGACTGAGATTTTAACACGTTGAGTGCCTCTTGTCCATTGCTGGCTTCGGCGGTGACTTGGATGCCTTCTTCGTTTTTGAGCAGGGTCTTGATACCATCACGCACAATGACGTGATCATCGGTTAGCAGTAATTTGATCATAGTGAACGTTAGTATGTCTAAGGTAATAATTATGACTTAACTAGCTAAGCGGCACATAATTATATGTACAGATGCCCCGTAGATGTACTATTAGTTTTCTTCAAAAAAGAGAATTTACGAAAGTGTCATGTTATAAGGATCTGATAGCCTTAAGTGTCTTCTTAATCTCCTCCTCTTTTATGTAAGCTGAGATGCCCAATCTAGTCACACCACCGCCTTCCTGTAGGCCTAACACCTCCGTAGCTCGTTGTGCATAAAAGTGCCCACTCCAAGCAAAGATATTTTGCTCGGCAAGTGCTTTGCATATATCACTTGCTTTGTGCTTTTTATGGACAAATGAAATCGTTGGTGCACGCTGACCTTTAGCGAAAGAAGGTCCTATGATCTTAACATCATCTATACTCTTAAGCCCAGCGTAAAGCATCTTGGCCAGTCTACCTTCGTGCTGACCGATCTTAACCATGGCATCCTCAAGACGATCATGTAGATAGTCTCCGTCCCCCAACTGAGCTATGTACTCTATACTTGCCTTGACGCCAGCCATGGCAGCATGATTTAATGTGCCTGTCTCTATAGAGTAAGGGGCTTTCTGTGATGCGGTCCTAAGTCTGTCGGTTGGTAGCTGATCCAACAACCCTGTTTTGCTATACAATATCCCAACATGAGGGCCATAGAACTTGTATGCTGAGCAAAGTAAAAAATCAAAGCCCATAGCCGTGACATCTATCTTATAGTGAGGTGCATAGTGTACTGCATCGATCAGAAGCCAAGCGCCCACTTTATGGGTGAGCTTTCGAGCGAGTTTTACATCATTGACTGTGCCAGCGATATTAGAAGACCAGCCCATGCATACGAGCCTTGTATCCTCATTGATCTTATCAGCAAAGTCATCATAATCTAATCTGCCATTCTTCAGCATCTTGACTTCCTTGACGATGATGCCCTCTGATCTTAACGATAACCATGGTCCTCGATTGGCTTCATGGTCGAGCTGTGTGATTAAGATCTCATCGCCTGGTTGCAGGTGCCGACCTATCGCTCTGGCTAAACTATAGTTGAGTGTAGTCATGTTTTGACCGAGTGATATGTTGTGACCTCCTTCGGCGCCTAAGAAAGTAGCGATCGTTGATCTGGTTGAGCTCATCATCACATCGGTCTCTTGAGCTGTAGTGAATGCCCCGTGCTTGTTGGCATTGGAGTTATGATAATAATGAGTCATGGCATC
>CALIHL010000115.1 GCA_938022935.1 uncultured Saprospiraceae bacterium | reverse complement strand
CCGTTTCTAAATTGCTCTAAGACTTCTGATCGCTCTTCCTGGTTCTTATCGCCATGGATTGTCAATGAATCGATATCCACTCGACCCATCGCTTTGCTCACTCGTTCTGCTCGCACCTTTGTTCTTACAAAAACTAAAATCTTGGTCTCAGGATTCTCTCTAACTACTCTTTCTAAAAAGAAGCGTTTGTCATCCATCTCTACAAAAAGGACAAAGTGCTCTATATTTTTTGAAACAGGATCCTTGGGAGAGATCTGTATGCGGATGGCATTTTGCTTGACAATCTTGTAGGCGATCTTCTTGATCTTATCATTGATAGTTGCAGAAAAGAAAAGTGTTTGTCGACGCTTAGGGAGTTTTCTTAAGATATCATTGATGTCTTTTTTAAATCCCAGGTCCAACATATAATCCGCCTCATCCAAGACCAGCATCTCGATCTGATCTGTCTTTAAGTATCCCTGATGTATCATATCAAACATCCGACCCGGTGTTGCAATGACGATATCTACGCCTTCTTTCAGAGCAGCAATCTGAGGGTCTTGATCTACTCCACCGATCAAGGGCAGTGACTTGAGGCCGGTGTATTTCGCAATAGCGGCAATGACCTTATCTATCTGGGTAGCTAACTCATGTGTAGGAACCAGGATCAGCGCTTTCACATTCTGCCCGCCCTTACGAAACTTGCTATGCCGATACACGATATCCACGATTGGTATCGCAAAAGCACCTGTCTTCCCAGTACCTGTCTGCGCTACAGCCAGTAAGTCCTCACCATCTAAGATATTGGGTATCGACTTGAACTGTATATCAGTCGGTCGCTTGAACCCCAGCTCAGAAAGCCCCTTCTTTATCTTAGCATCTATCTTATAATCAGCAAACTTCATCCGTCCTGTATTTGGCAAGCATAATTGATAGTACATGTACTTGCATCAGAGCGCGAAGTTAGTACTTCTTGGGACGATGTAAAATATGAGATACAAACGGGGGTTGTTTGGACGACGGAAGCAATGACAGACAGCAGATTGAAAAATCAAAATGTCAATGAAAATCAAAACTTAAATAGGGAAATGAAACTTGACAACAGACGTTCAGACCACGGACGACCGAAGTAAGTAACAAGCCCAAGTTTCAAGATCAAGATCAATCCTGATATGGTTGAAAAAGACTTATTCATTTCACTTAAGAACATAGACACTCAAGCACCTAAGCACAAACAACGTCACATTTGCAAGAACACTTTAAACTTATAAAATATATCAATGCATCAAGTTCAAGCATCAAGCGCAAATTCAATGGAACAATGGAACAATGGAACAATGAAATCACATTTACAAGAACACCCCAAACTTATAAAACCCATTAAACATATAAAATGCTAAGTCATCCGCTTCTTCACCATCAACGCATAACTCTTCCCAATAGGAAGCTTTTGATCGGAGATTTGTATCTGGTTGCCGATGAGAGACTTGATGCTATTGATATTAACTATGTAAGACTTGTGGATTCTGATGAATGATTGTTGCGGGAGTTCTTCTTCTATCACTTTTATCGTCTTGCGCACGATCTTGATGTCATCATTGGCCAGAAATATCTTTAGATAGTTGCCCCACGATTGGATGTATCTTATGTCTACTAACTTGACGTGGTGGAGTGTCTTGTTGTCTTTTAAAGTGATGAAGTCTTTTTGTACTTTTTCGACTGGTTCTTTTGCTTCTTGCGCAGAAGATTGTTGAAAGTCGTTTTCGAGTATCAACACTTTTTTTAACCTTTCGATTGCTTTTATAAAGCGGGTGATTCTAATAGGCTTATGCAGGTAGTCGATCACTTGGTCATAATCAAAACTAATCATGGCATACTCTGTATAGGCCGTTGTAAATATAACCTTAGGAGCATCTTGCTTAAGACTGTCTAACAACTCAATACCTGTTATGTCCGGCATCTGTATATCCAATAAGATAGCATCGACCATCTCTTTGTTTAGAAAGTTGAGTGTCGAGATGCCATCATAGCAATTGCCAGCGATTTCTATATAATCGATCTTTTCGCAGTAGCCTTCTATTACCTTGTGCGCTAATGGCTCGTCATCTACGATCAATACTCTTAGTTTATTCATAGATCGATTGTGAGATTCACATTATAACTTACATTATCTTGAGATATATCAAGTTGATGCTTTTCTGGATAGATAAGTTCAAGTCTTCTCTTGGTATTGTCTAATCCAATGTTGGTTTTTACAACATGGCGATTTCTAATTATACTATTTCTAATTTTAAATATTAACTGCCGCCCTTCAGTCCTCAGCTTGATATGTATATAGCACGCTTGATTAGGATGTGTGCCGTGCTTAAAAGCATTCTCTACGAATGGAAGAAACAGCAATGGGGATATCATAAGGTTACTATCCAATTGATCTATATCAACCTTCACATCACAGTTATCTGTTAGTCTTAATGTTTCTAATTTTATGTAAGATTGGATGAGCTGGATCTCGTCTTCTATTTTGATCAGTCCTATTTTAGAAAACTCCAAATGGTAACGCATCACGTCAGAGAGCTCCATGATCATCTCAGAGCCTTTATCAGAGTCGATCTGATTCATCCCATAGATATTGTTGAGCGTATTGAATAAGAAGTGAGGGTTTATTTGCGCCTTGAGCGCGTTTAATTCTGTCTCCATCTTCTTTGCCTTAAGTTCTTGTAGTTGATACTGACTCGTGATGCCTCTTTTAAAATACTGGAGGCCTATGCAGAGAAAGTATATAAAGACAAAATTGGTGATATTTTGGCTCATATCATTCCCATTTGAGTCTTGTAGGAAATCTAAAAACCTATAGAAATAAGACCCTCCAATTACTGTAGTGACTGTAACCAAAGCATACCAATAGTACTTCCTCTTATCAAACAAGTTTTCCTTTGCCCAGAAACTCAGATAGACAACAATAAAGATCGGGATCACTTCAAAAAGAACCTCATACATCACCCCAAGTAGGGTCTCTCCATCATCAGGCTCAATCATTTTCCAGGTCATGGAAACCATAAAACAGTATCCAGCCAACCATATCAAGCTATGGTATACCCATCTTTTTTTTAAGAACTGAAGCATGATGTAAAATTATCAAAGATTAGCAGCTCCCGCTGGTATATGTTACAAAAGACGTTTGTCACACAAATGTCCACCTACATCACATGACCGTCTTGGAGCGTCACTCATCCTTTAGAATGGACTCTTTGGGCTATAGATTTGAATAATCGAAGCCATCCACTTTATAGCAAGTCGAACGGCCAATAACAATTATATCACCAAATAAAACATAACAACATGGACTTATCTATTCAAAATCTCTCGAAGACATATGCCAATGGCGTCCAAGCGCTTAACAATGTTTCCCTTAATATAACCAAAGGTATGTTTGGACTCTTAGGACCCAACGGTGCAGGTAAATCTACACTAATGAGGACGATCGCTACCCTTCAAGAGGCTGACCAAGGAAGCATACAATTAGGGCCTATAGATGTGTTGAAAGATAAACATGAAGTCCGTAAAGTGTTGGGTTATCTACCGCAGGAGTTTGGCGTATATCCTAAGACTAATCCTATGGATCTATTGCACCACATGGCCATCTTAAAAGGCATCACCAACAAGGCGGAGCGCAAAGAACTTATAGATAACTTACTCCATCGAGTGAACCTATACGACTTCAGAAAGAAAGCGGTGAGCGGTTATTCTGGTGGTATGAAGCAACGATTTGGCATCGCGCAGGCTCTTCTTGGCAATCCAAAGTTGATCATTGTCGATGAGCCGACTGCTGGACTTGATCCTGGCGAGCGCAATCGATTTTACAACCTACTGTCTGAGATCGGTGAGCATGTCATCGTCATCCTATCTACACACATCGTCCAAGATGTCCGCCAACTCTGTTCAAAGATGGCCATCATCAACAAAGGGCAACTTATCTATGCCGGCAAGCCGGATGAAGCTATCGATGAACTAAGAGGCATCGTATGGGAGAAGGTCATCAACAAGTCTGATATGGCCAAGTATGAAGCCAACTATAATATCATCTCAAGTCGACTCATCTCGGGAAGTCCGCTGATCCACATCATTAGTCCTGAAAATCCTCACAATGGATTTAGAAAAGTGGAAGCTGACTTGGAGGATGTCTTCTTCACCAAAGTGATGGGGACTGAGCAGTTGGTTCCAGTACTGTCATAGTACACTTCCCTTTTGTAGTTTCTAAGATTCATTGTTTCACTTTCGTAAATATGCTTCTCATGTTTAAAGAATTCTTTCTCTTCGAACTCAAGTCTTGGATTAAAAATCCAATGTTCTATATATTTTTTGCAATTAACTTCTTGATGGTTTTTACTGCTGTCATCAGTGACGACATAACAGTTGGACAAGACATGGGCAATGTCAATATCAATGCGCCATTTGCCATCATGACGTATTCAGTGATGTTATCTCTTCTATCCATCCTTATGACAACGGCCTTTGTCAATCGCTCCGCACTCAAAGATTTTAGTTATAATTTTCACTCCCTTTTGTTCTCTTCTCCAATCAGTAGATTTGGATATCTGATGGGTAGATTTATGAGTAGTATAGTGATCTCAAGCATCGCTCTACTGGGTGTATTGCTTGCCCTTTATCTCGCGCCCTACCTTGTATCAGAAGAGATCTCTAAAGTTGGGCCGCATCACCTAGGCGCATATGTCAATAGCTTTCTTTTATTCATCTTGCCCAATACGATTCTAATTTGTGCGGTGATCTTTAGCTTGGCGACGATGTTTAGAAATACTACAGCAACCTTCGTTGGTGCATTAGGCCTACTGGTAGCTTATTTGATCGCAGGTGTCTTTCTATATGATTTAGACAATGAGATCATAGCCATCTTATCAGATCCACTCGGCATCAACTCACTCTCCATCATAACGAAGTACTGGACACTTGATGAAAAGAACACAATGTGGCTGACTTTTTCTGGACCGATACTCATCAATAGAATCATCTGGTTAAGTGTAGCAGGTCTGATCTTTGCCATTTCATACTTTAGGTTTTCATTTTCTGAAAAAAAGAAGAATGGTAAGAAAAGTGTAGAAAGCACAAAGCTAAAGCTATCATCAAGTTTTCAAGTACTGAAGGCGCTTCCTACCGTTGCCACAAGCGATAACGCTGACGTGTATAGAACGCAACTTTGGGCTCAGGTCAAGTCGGAGATAGCAGGCATAATAAAGAGCCCCGCGTTTATAGTGATAGCTCTTTTTGCACTTTTCAATCTGATGACAGCGCTCAGCCATATAGATGGATCGAAAGGTACGCCTAACCATCCAGTTACCTATTACGTCTTAAGAACAATAGATAGTTCTCTATTTCTTTTCATCAATGTGATCATAGCATACTACGCTGGAGCGCTTGTATGGCGAGAACGTAATGCTAAGATGAATGAGATCTTAGATGCATCACCATTTCCATCATGGTTGCCTATGGCATCAAAGTATACGGCTCTCTTAGCTGTCGTTGGCATCTTGTTAGGGATGGCTATGATTAGTGGTATCGGCGTACAAGCGATCAAAGGATATTATAATTTCGAGCTACTGTTGTACATCGAGCAATTGTTCTTAATCGACTTTAGCTACTTCGCTGTTTTAATAGCTGTAGCATTCTTAGTACAAGTACTCATCAATAATCAATACTTAGGTTATCTAATATTCTTTGTTATTCTAATCTTCAATTCGTTCGCTTGGGAAGGTGTTGGTATCAATAGCAACCTTTTAATCTTAGGAGGCACGCCTGACTATACATATTCTGATATGACAAAGTTTGCACCTTTTGCAGCAGGTATAGTGGGTTATAAATTATACTGGATCCTCATCTCTGTTCTGCTTTCAGCAGCAAGCATACTTTTATGGGTAAGGGGAAAAGGGTTAAATATATCCGACAGGTTTAGAATCGCAAGACAACGCTTCAATCCTAAGTTCGCCGTAGCAACAATCGGATTACTAGTTTGCTGGATCGCTTGTGCAGGCTTTCTTTATTACAATGCAGAAGTCATCAATGATAACCCAAGCGCTGACGCTGAAGAACTGATGATGGCCGATTATGAAAAAACCTATGTACAGTACAAGGGCATACCACAACCGCGTATCACAGCATTGGATCACAACATTGAGATATATCCTCATGAGCGCTCACTCAAGTCAGTTACTAAAGTTACAGTAACCAATAAGCATGAGACAGCTATAGACTCTATACACTTTACATATCCAGAGACATTTGACGTAAGAGTGGACATAGCGGGAGCTCAATCTGTGCATGAAGATGAACGATTGGGATACTACATATTTCAATTAGGTGAGTCACTTCAGAGTGGAGAGAGTATGACATTTGAAGTGTACTCTGATTACATCCACTCAGGCATCGAAAACGAGATAGAATTCGAACGCATCAATCCCAACGGTACTTTTCTTCAAAATGCCCACATCATGCCCATCATCGGTTATAACCAAAGAAGGCAGTTGGGTTCAGAGACTGAGCGCAAGTCTCACAACTTAGAAAAACTGGACAGAATGGCTAAGTTAGAACATACGTGTTCTGCAGCATGCAACAATACTTATATCTCAAGTGATTCTGATTGGATCAATCTTTCCTGTACGATTAGCACAGCTGCTGATGAAACTGCAATCGCTCCAGGTACACTAATTAAAGAATGGACTGAGGCAGGAAGAAACTTTTATCGATATGAACTTGACAAACCTGTCCTCAACTTCTACTCTTTCTTATCAGCACAATATGAAGTAAAAAGAGAAAAATGGAATGACGTAGATCTTGAAGTCTACTATCACGACAGACATGGTTACAATGTTGACAAGATGATGTTGGCGATGAGGGAGTCATTGGTATACTTCGATGGAGCCTTTCTACCCTATCCTCATCAGCAAGCACGGATTATTGAGTTTCCACGATTTGATGCATTTGCGCAAGCGTTCCCTGGTACAATGCCCTACTCCGAGGGAATGGGATTCTTAGCCAACCTCAAAGATGAAAACGAAATAGACAAAGTCTTCTACACCGTAGCGCATGAGATGGCACATCAATGGTGGGCGCACCAAGTAATTGGCGCCAGTGTGCAAGGTGCAACGATGTTGTCTGAGACATTCTCTCAGTACTCTGCACTTATGATCATGGAGAAGCAATATGGCAAAGAGCATATGCAAAAGTTTCTTAGGTATGAGATGGATGCTTACCTACGAAGCCGCGGAAACGAGGTGGAAGAAGAGTTGCCGCTTATGCTAGTTGAGGACCAACAATACATCCATTATCGTAAAGGCAGTGTTGCGATGTATGCACTACGTGAGTACTTAGGTGAAGACACCTTGAATAGTGCCATGAGCAGCTTTGCTAATAGAGTGGCTTACCAAGAACCTCCATACACAACGACTAATATCTTCATGCAAGAGTTAGAAGCAGTGACACCTGATAGCCTGAGTTACTTCGTAGAAGATCTATTTAGAAACATAGTACTCTATAATAACAAGGCGACAAGCGCAAGTTATATACAATTAGAAAATGGAAAGTATGAAGTAACACTCGATATAGCAATTGAAAAATATGCTGCCAGCGGTATTGGCAAAGAGACTACTATCGACTTTGATGACTACATTTATATAGGTGTCTATAGTGAGCCAGAGTCAGGCTCTAATTATGGAAAGCTTCTGTACTATGAGCAACATAAGTTTAGCAAGAAGGACAATCAGATCAAGGTTGTAATCGATGAAGTACCTTATGAAGCAGGTATCGATCCTATACAATTGTTGATTGATCGGATACCTGAGGATAATGTTGTGGAGGTAGAGGAATCAGAATAACTTTTAAAGTTCACATTAAGGAATACATAAAAATGAACTTCACTTGTCAAAATAAAATAGAACCCACGTCTTGTCTTTGTCACTACTCATG
>CALIHL010000114.1 GCA_938022935.1 uncultured Saprospiraceae bacterium | reverse complement strand
AATCATAAGGACTACACAGATTGCTGAAACGAGATAAGCAAAGTCAAAATTAGAATGCTCTGTTATCGACACTAAGAGAATATAGAACAAGCACAACGCCAACCCAACCAGTATGTATTGGAATGGATGGATCCTTTTGTTATTCATGATCTCAACCAGAAAGAAGACCAAGAAGGTGAGCGCTAAAGTTAAAATCGCATACTTAGCAGAGCGCATGGACTTCTGATAGTCATCGATGGGTAACAGCAAGTTAACACCGAAACTTGCACTGGCTAATTCGTGCGTCACTTCATTGTTGGACCATGAGTTTGGAAAGTTTCGATTGAGCTCTAAGGTCTTCCACTCTGCTGTGAATCCTTGATCCGTTACCTCCCGGTTATCAGGTAAGATGTGTCCATTGAAACTTGGAGAAGACCAAGGTGAAGTGAGCTTCACATTGGTTACTCCACCGATGGGTATAAACGAGAGGTTTCCACTTCCGTTAAGATTGATATCCATCGAGAACGGAATCTCAACATCTCTATCAGAAGATGATAGAGGTGTTGAGATGGTGACGCCAGAACCAATAATACTGCTGATCTTGCTACCTGGCTCGACATCAAGACTGTGGTTTTTCCATTGGAGTCTAAGTTGGTTTTTTATACCTCTAAGGTCAGAGATCCCTAAGGTTACAAATGCCTCCTCCCACTTCAGTTCATGGACATTTGTTAGCTTTTCAATCTCGTCAATAGCAAAAGATCCAGATAGTTTGAGATCTGTGTTATACACTACGATATCATAGATGCTTCTTTTTAGTTGCTTTGGATCAACCGATCCATCAATGTCCAATTTTTCCGGGAGCATATGAAAGAGATGGTAGGACTCCATCACCTTTTCATCTACCACATAAGTCTTGGTATATGGTATGGTCAATATCGGACCATTGACATGCTGCGACTGTGCCCACTTGTCACTTACTTCAAGAATCGCTGATCGACTCATCGTCTCTCTTTCTTGGATGATACTTTGTATCATCGCTGAAGGGATGAGTAACATAATTGTGATAACGCTTATGATCAAGGCTTTGAACATCGGTGATGTTTTAAGCTTTTGTCGAGCTGTAGAAAGACGAGAATTCTCTAACATATTTAGATATTTTAAAAGCACTTTGAACTACAAAGTAAATGGGTAAAAAAATTAGTTTTTTAATAAGTTTTCAATTGCGGTAACATGTTTCTTAAAAGCTAATCTTCCAAGTTTACTGATGCTGTATGAAGTGTTGGGTTTGCGATCGATAAATGATTTTTCAAAAGTGATGTACTCCTTCTTCTCAAGTGCCTTTATATGACTTGCCAAGTTGCCGTCAGTGACATCAAGTAACCTCTTGAGTTCTTTAAAGCTCATTGAATCATTGACCATCAGTGCTGACATGATGCCTAATCGCACTCGATTCTCAAAGGCCTTATTTAAATCCTTGAGGATGTTTTTCATGGACGATCATTAAGGTGCATAAATATGCCATAGATGATGTGCATCACACCAAACCCTATCGCCCAAAAAATCAATCCATATCCTAAAAACCACGTCGCCAAAAGACCCAAAGCAATCTCTATCAATCCTAATGTGCGCATGGCATCAACGGCATACTTGCTGGCATTGACAAGGGCTAGTCCATAAAAGATCAATGTCAATGGTGCTACCAGGGCTACTCCACCCTTCAAAAGTAGGATAACGCATAGTACACCACCAGTAATTAGTGGGATAGCCAGATGAGTCAGCATCAGTTGGGCCTGCTTGTCAAATATGCTTTGGTTTAACTTCCTGGCCTTTCGTGTTGTCAGAAAGATGCCACATCCAATGCTCAATACAATCGTTGAGATCGCTATAAGTAAAAGCTTGGATAAAGAACCCGTAGTCAACACAGCTTTTCTATACTCCATATAATCTTGACCTCCATATACGGTACTGTAGGCCAGATAGGCAGCGATTAAAGCAAATGTCCCAGCCAAAACGCCTGACAAACCACTAAGAGAGATAAACTTGGAAGAGCGATCCATCATGTCTTTGATGGCCTCTATATCTTCTATGTACTTTCGCTTTTCCATATATCAGAGTACTTTGTGATTCAAAGTTACTTTAAAAAAGTAGGTATTGCAACATCATACCCGCATTAACATTTTATTGGATCGTCGAGACCTTGAGGCTATTGATCTTAAATGTACCGACGACTTGATCGCCCTCAAGAGCTGACAAGGCCACATAGTCAAGTTGGCTCTGACGGTCAAGATGAAAAACAAACTGCTCGTTGACAAAGATTTGTTCAAAGCCATCTCCTTGGCGGATCGTGATATTGTCAATAGCCCGCCCATTGGCTCTATCCGTATCCTGTCTGTAGTGAAGGATATTATTGAATCCATCATCCTTGACTCCTATATAGTAACCAAAGTCAGGTACAATCTGGATGTAGTAATTAGATCCTACTGCACCCCATTCAAGAGTAGTCCAAATACCTCTTTGATCTATGAAGTCAAATGCTACCTCCACTTCGTAATCATCAGTAATACCAGAAAAACGCTCATTGAGTCTGCTCTCTGTTGGCTTTGTCTGTGAGACTTCAACTCTTTCTAAGTCCTTGTCATAATCAAAGGTTATATCACCCCAATCAGGATCTGAAAGCCTCTCATCAAACAATTCATCGATAAAGTAATCCCTTCTGAATCCAAAGTATGGGACTGGCTTCCTATCATCAAAACCTGTAAATGGGTCACCTTTTAAGATACTCTTCCAAGAACCATCATCAAACTTGTCATTACGATGTAATCGATCTAAGGCACAATGTCCTAATTCATGAAATAATAGGTAAGACCTAAAAAGCTCACTGAAGCTAAACCAATCCACCTTGTCAATCTCAACTCTGTATTGGCCAAGAAAGCATCGTCCGTTGGCATTATTTAGCGGAAGCTCAGAAAACTGAATGCTCAAACCCGTCTCACGGAAATCAAAGCTCTGTCCTCTCTTTTCCGCCTCTCTTAAAAACTCTTGCACATAAGGTTCAAACTCAGGAGCAACATCATAGATTGCAGGCATCTCTGCTCCTCCTCCATCATCTGAACATGCCGTGATGATCAGAAAAGAAAATATTATAAGCCAATTAATCTTCATAGTATATACTTAACGATGCTTCTGAGGTAAATATGTATATAGAATAATATTACAATGAAGATCGACAATTGTTTAACACTTAGTACAAGAGCTCTTTAATGCATTACAATCATTAGTGTTTAAGATATTTTTTGAAGATACAAAGTATCAGTATCCTTGTGACCATTGATAAGGGAGAGCAATACATGATATATTCGAAAGAGTCGACGTGGTGGAAAGAGCAGATCATATATCAGATCTACCCTAGAAGCTTTAATGATGCTAATGGAGACGGTATCGGAGATCTAAAAGGTATCATCGAGAAGTTAGATTATCTCAAGGATCTCGGAGTTGATATCATCTGGATCTGTCCAATCTATCAATCTCCTAATGACGATAACGGATATGACATCAGTGACTATCGGGCTATACATCCAGCGTTTGGGTCATTAGAGGACTTAGAGGATCTCCTCTCTGGCCTGCATCAGAGAGGCATGAAGTTGATCATGGACATTGTTGTTAATCACACTTCTGACGAACATGAGTTCTTCAAAGCATCAAAGTCCTCTACCGACAATCCGTATAGAGATTATTATATCTGGAAGAAGCCTGGATCAGACGGAGGGCCACCCAATAATTGGATGTCATTCTTTGGTGGTAGCGCTTGGGAGTATGATGAACCAACAGGTGAGTATTACCTTCATTTATTCACCAAGAAGCAACCTGACTTAAACTGGCAAAACCCAATCGTAAGAAATGAAATGTATGGCATCCTAAACTTCTGGCTGGACAAAGGTATTGATGGATTTAGAATGGACGTCATCCCGCTTATTTCAAAAAGGGCAGATTATCCTGATGCAGTTCAAGATTCATTTCCAAAAGTAATCGAGCAGGTATATTCTAACGGGCCTAAAGTCCATGAATATATCAAAGAGATGGTCGCCAAGTCAATTTCTAATTATAATGTCATGACGGTGGGTGAAGGGCCAGGCATCAGTAAAGAAGTAGCACTGAACTATGTAGGCAAAGATCGTGGAGAGCTTAACTTGATATTCCATCTTGATCATATGTATCTCGGTCAAGGCAAAGAGGGCAAGTATACGCCTGTCCCTTATACCTTGCAAGATGTCAAGCGCATCTTCAATGAGTGGGATGATGCCATTGGTTCTGAAGGCTGGATCAGTATCTTCTTAGACAATCATGACTTCCCAAGGATGATCTCGCGCTTTGGCAATGATGATGAATATAGAGTGGAATGTGCAAAGCTATTCTGCATGCTCATCTTGACACTAAGAGGAACTACGTGTATCTATCAAGGAAGCGAGATAGGCATGACTAACGTTGCTTTCGAATCAATGGACTACTATCGCGATGTTGAAACACTAAATTTTTATAAAGAACAAAAGAAGCTCGGCATGAGCGATGAAGAGTTTCTAATCATGGCTCATAAGCATGGCAGAGATAACGCACGTACACCGATGCAGTGGTCCAGTAAGAAGAACGCCGGTTTTAGCGATAGCGACAAGTGTTGGTTAGATGTGAACCCAAACTATAAAACCATCAATGTTGAAGCTTGCAAAGACGACCCAAACTCTATTCTTTCTTTTTATAAAGAGATGATCAGGATTAGAAAAAGTGATAACACCTTTATCTATGGTCGCTATGAAGAACTTAGCAAAGGTCATGAACAACTCTTTGTTTATAAAAGGTGGAGTGACGCTTCATCTTATATCATATGCCTAAACTTCAGTGAAAAACAACTATGTATATCCGATTATATACCTACAGACGCAACTTGTATCTTCGGTAATTACCCATCATCGGATGATCCTCATCTTCGCGCTTGGCAGGCGAAGTTGTTTAAACTTGGCTAACTAAAAGAGACTTAAGGATTCCTACAAAACAAAAAGCCTTCATACGAATGATCGCATGAAGGCTATTAATATTTTTAGAATATTGACTACTTGTTGTTCTGTGGTCTAAGGCTTCTTACAGTTTTACCTGCTCTCCACATCTCAGAATCTTTAAGCTCTGCAAGCTCAGCTTCTAACTTTACTCTATAGTCTTCTTTACTATTACTATCTATAGAAAGTTGTGCTTCGTTACCAGTTGCAACGCTATCATAAAGCTCTTCAAAAACTGGTCTGGTCGCATCTCTAAACTTCTTCCACCAGTCAAGTGCACCTCTTTGTGCAGTAGTAGAGCAGTTAGCATACATCCAGTCCATTCCATTTTCAGCAATGAGTGGATATAAAGATTCTGTCGCTTCTTCTACAGTCTCGTTAAATGCCTCAGATGGGCTATGTCCTCTGCTTCTAAGTAAGTCATACTGTGCAGCAAACAATCCTTGGATCGCTCCCATCAAAGTACCACGCTCTCCTGTTAGATCACTGTATACTTCTTTCTTAAAATCCGTCTCAAACAAATATCCAGAGCCGATACCGATACCAAGTGCTATGACTCTGTTGTAAGCATTGCCTGTAGCATCTTGGAAAATCGCATAACTTGAGTTAAGACCTTTCCCAGCAACAAACAATCTTCTAAGACTTGTACCACTGCCTTTTGGTGCAGCCAGGATCACATCAATATCATCTGGCGGGACAATACCTGTACGTTCTTTGAACGTAATACCAAACCCATGGGAAAAGTACAGGGCTTTTCCTTTTGTCAAATAAGGCTTGATCGTTGGCCAGACTGCTATCTGCGCTGCATCCGATAAAAGATACATGATCGTTGTAGCTCTTTCAGCTGCTTCCTCGATAGAGAACAATGTCTCACCTGGAACAAAGCCATCGTCTATAGCCTTCTGGTATGAAGGGGATGGACTACGCTGTCCTATAATGACCTTGAAGCCATTGTCTTTTAGATTAAGAGCCTGACCAGGACCTTGCACACCATATCCGATGATTGCAATTGTCTCGTCTTTTAAGACTTCTCTTGCTTTTTCAAGAGGAAATTCT
>CALIHL010000113.1 GCA_938022935.1 uncultured Saprospiraceae bacterium | reverse complement strand
ATCTGTGATATTGGTCTATATAATTGTAACGAAGACGTTTGTTGAGTGGCAGAATGGGCAATTGAATAATACGCTCAACTAAGCATCATTCCTCACTCAGCTCATAATCCACTGGCAACATATCTCCCACCTTTACAAATCCCCAATATTGCTGAAACAAGAATGCCAACGGATCAAGAGGTAGTCCAGAATTATTGATGATGGTTTCTTCTGTTGTCATTGTCAATAAGGAAACCTGCGGACTCTTGCTTTTACCAATTGATATAGATCCCGGTGCTACATAATACTTGTCGGCAAATTCTTTTTTATACGTGACTTGCCACTGGTCGTCAAAACTAATTTTTAAAAGTGTTCCCAAGGTGTCAGTGATAAACTGTTCATAGTCCAGTTCATTCTTATCTAAAAATGAGATGAACTTGGGCTCGCTTTGGAGGCGAAGGATGTTTCTAACAGAATCTGGGATATCAGTAACTCCAAATTCTGAAAGAGCTCTTACCTTCTTTTTTGCACGATCTATTTGTTCTTGTGAGGGTCGGTTGGGATTAGGTCGTTTTATGATCCTTTGTATTTTAAATCCTTCTTCAATTGTCGATCTATTGATTAGGGATCTGAAGAAATGCTGAGGTGAGCCTTTATAAACCTTCTTTCTGGTCTTGTCCCACTTTTTTACTTTTCTTTTACTCCCTTCCATTTCTATAAACCGGGAATAGCCCAAGAAGGAAACTCGTTTGTTTTTATTGTCTTGGATGTATGAGTCAAGGTCGTATTCGATAATGTATCCGAGGGCTTTATTTTCTAAGATCAAAGGCTCACGAGCCGTTGCTGTAAGGACTTTCGTGGGCGAGTCATAATTAAATTGTAATACTTCTGGGTTTGTAATCTTCGTATTGGCAGCCTTGGATGAAGAGCCTATAAATTCTTTTGTGAAAATAGAAAGGTTGTGATACCACGCATCGCCACGCGTGGATTTAACTTCGACTTCTTCCAGTTCTGTCGTTTCTGGCGTCATCTCAAATTTGTAAACAGGGCCAAGCTCTTCGGGGTTGAGATTGAATTGGATCGTATTGTAACCAAGAAATGATATGACAAGCTCAGTAAAGTTAGGATCTACAGAGATGGAGAATTTTCCATCTTGATCAGTAGATACACCATTGGTGGTGGCGTTAAAGTATACTGACGCATACGTAAGGGGCGCTCCAGTTACTTCATCAACGACTTTGCCTTTGAGCATGAGCGATTGACAAATGCCACTGTAGCTGGCTAATAGAAGCGTAGTTAATATGAAATATCGAATCATCATCACTGATAAGAATATCTATGGATTGTCTTGGGTTTTTATAATTTGGATTCCTTCGGCTGTCGCTGCCACATGACATTCGTGATTTTCCACTTTCCATTCGTCTTGCTCAGGTGCATAAAGTCTATACCCCATACTGCAGTTAGTTTTGCAGAAGCCGTTCGATCATTGACCTCATAGATGTCTATTTTTCTTGGACTGTCACTATTGGCATAACTACCATCTTTGTTGTATTTGCCGGCAAGGTCATATAACTCTTGGTAGGTCATCTGAACATGATTGTATGTTTCTCCATTATAATCGTAATACCCAAGCTTGTGTAAGTTGGTATCCACACTTCTTGCTATTCGATCAGGTTCTACATTGTATAGTCCCAACACATAGTCTTCTATTGCTTCTATGACCAAGAGTCGTTCTTGTTTGTTTTCTTGTGCCACAAGATTATTCTGATGAAACATCATGGATAAGAGGATGACCATCGATGTATAGAAAATAGAATGTCTCATAAGTCTTGTATTTTATAGATGTCCCTTTTATAATTCGTTTTCTTTTATAATCGCTGGTTGTCCAACTGCGTCATATTGGAAGATGTCATCTCGCGAGTAGTGCCCGATAACATCAAAGTCCAGCTTGCTATTGGTCACTTCATCAAGATCCAACTCTGCTATAAGTGCTCCTGCTTCATCATAAAGTGGGCCAGCGATCACTTGACCTAACGGAGAGACGATGATGCTCCCGCCTCGACAACAATCTTCAGGTAGATCTTTGACAAGAGGTTGATATGCTTCAGGGTACATAGATCGAGTAAAGTATTGGTTACAACCCAAGACAAAGCATCTTCCTTCAAGAGCGATGTGCTTCATGGTGGCTGTCCATTCGTCACGTGCATCGGCAGTTGGTGCGATATAGATCTCTACGCCTTTGCGATACATAGACATGCGGGCCAGCGGCATATAGTTTTCCCAACAGATCAGCCCGCCGAGCTTACCAATCTTAGTATCACATGCTACCAACGAGTCACCTTGAGCTTCGTGCCAGATCAGTCGCTCTGTTCCTGTCGGTTTGATCTTGCGATGTGTTGCCATCAGCCCTTTAGTTGGAGAGAGATAGATCATAGAGCAATAGAGCGTGCTACTACTATCTTCTTTCTCAGTGATACCGATAACAAGGTAGGCATTGTGTTGAGCAGACATTTGCTTTAAGCGCTTAAGATCATCACTCTGTAAGTCTATGCTGTTCTTGTAGTACTGAGTATAAAGCGCTCTGCCTTCGTTCGTCCTACTTCCGACCACTGCCCCAAATGAAAAGCCCCTCGGATACCCTGGGATGAAAGACTCAGGAAAGACAATCAGCTCGCACCCTTGCGAGGAGTAGTGGGCAACCAGCCGCTCCATCTTAGCCAGCGTCTCTTCTTTGTCAAAGAAGATGGGACTATCTTGTATCAAGCATACTTTAACCTTCATACGATGTCTTATCAGAGGATCCAATATACAAATATGCTGTTCTTCCGACCACTTATCATGAGTGAGTCACGTAGCTGGACAAGACCAATGCTGGAGTAGATCGAGAGCACTTCATTAGGATGATAATCAATGATTTAAGAGCATTTCCTGAAGAGTGATTGGTATGTTAATGCCTCAAACAAATTAAACTATTTTATATATGTTTGTCCTTCATTTCTAATTTGTGGTCAAGATATGAAGGCATACTCTATCGCTTTCTTGGTGTTTCTCTATGTTTTACTGGGTTTTAGACTGTCGGCGCAACCTGCTATCGAAGATTTTAAAGAGGTCTTTAGACTCAATATGACGCAGGCTTCGGGCCCGCTTACGATCGATGGAAAGCTGGACGAGGCCGTATGGGCGGACCTCGAAGTGGCGGGTGATTTCTGGCAAAAGTCTCCTAACGTAGCTGCCCATGCCAGTCCTAAGACCGAGGTCAAGATGACCTATGATGACAAGCACCTTTATATCGGTGCCAAGTGCTACCAAGATAAACCTACGATCATCCAGACATTAAAGCGGGATGAGTTTTGGGATAGTGATGGTATCGGTATCCTCTTGGATCCGCTTAACGAGAAGACCAACTGCTTCATCTTTGGTGTATCAGCTGCGGGGGTACAGATGGACGCTGTACGATCTGCCATCTCAGACATGAACCGTGACTGGAGTAACAAGTGGTCTGCCGAGGTCGATGTACAAGACGACTATTGGAGTGCAGAGATCAAGATACCGCTGAGCATCTTGAGATACGACGCCAACCTAACAGAGTGGGGGCTCAACTTTGTGCGCAACGCTACATTTGCAAACCAGTTTCATAACTGGACAGCGGTACCTGCGCAGTTTTGGCCAGTAGAGCCTGCATATGCCGGGACATTGGTATGGGACAAAGCTCCGTCCAAGCAAAAGGGAAATTATAATCTGATCCCTTATGTCACGAGCAGTGTGAGTACCTCCAAGGACGAAGAGACACAGACTTCATTTGACGCAGGATTGGATGGTCGGATAGCACTCAACTCTTCGCTCAACCTCGATGTAACTTTCAATCCCGACTTTAGTCAGATAGAAGTAGATGAGCTGGTCACTAACTTGACGCGCTTTAGCATCTTCTTGCCTGAGAAGAGGACTTTCTTTTTAGAAAACAAGGACATCTTCGCTGATTATGGTAGCCCTGGCACAAGGCCATTCTTTTCTCGTACGATTGGCTTAGATAAGAATCGTAATAACGTCCCGATCATATATGGTCTGCGCTTGAGCGGAAATGCAAGTCCAGATGTACGACTGGGAGTGATGAATATACACACAGCTACCACTGAAAATTCTTTTGGTCAAAACAATACAGCTATATCGGTTAAGAAGCAATTTGGAAGATCCTTCATACAAGGGATGTTT
>CALIHL010000112.1 GCA_938022935.1 uncultured Saprospiraceae bacterium | reverse complement strand
AGGATATGCTTTACAAGTGAAGTTTTTCCAGAACCCGACACTCCGGTGATTACAGTCATCGCTTGAAGAGGGATCGTAACATCTATACCTTTCAAATTATGTTGGGAAGCCTTGGTAACCTGTATTTTATTAACAGCTTTTCTTCTGAACTCTGGAATCTCTATAGTTTTCTTGCCCATCAAGTACTGAGCTGTCAAACTACCTTTAGCTTTCTTTTTTAAATCTTTATAATCTCCACTATACACGATCTCTCCACCAAACACTCCAGCATGAGGGCCCACATCAACTAAGTAGTCTGCACTTGTGATCACTTCTTCTTCATGCTCAACAACAATTACTGTATTGCCCATATCCCTTAGGTTTTTCAAAACGGCGATCAGCTTATTAGTATCCTTTGGATGAAGACCTATGCTGGGCTCATCTAATATGTACATGGAGCTAGTGAGGTTACTTCCCAATGTTCTCGTCAGATTGATTCTCTGAGTTTCTCCTCCGCTAAGTGTTGAAGCCTGTCTATCTAAAGTGAGATAAGACAGTCCAATATCATACATGACAGCTAAGCGATTTCTAATTTCCAACAAAATCCGCTTAGATACTTGCTCCTGGTATTTAGAAAGCTTGATTTCATCGATATAGTTCTTTAGGTCATTGATCGGCATATGAATCAACTCACTGATTGTTTTGCCATCAACCTTGACATATGATGCCTCTTCGCGGAGTCTGCCTCCATTACATTTGGCGCAGACCGTACGACCTCTATAACGAGCTATCAGAACACGGTTTTGGATTTTATAACTCTTCGATTGTAACGCTTCAAAGAATTCATTGATGCCATCGAAGTGTTCGTTGCCTGTCCAAAGTAACTCTTGCTGTTCTTTAGAAAGATTTTTATAAGGCTCGTGGATTGGAAAATCAAACTTATCAGCAGAAAAGGTCAATTCGCTCAACCATCTGCCATGTGACTCACCTTTCCAACAAGCGATGGCTCCTTCAAATACTGATATACTATGATTAGGAATTACTTTCTTAGGATCTATCCCAAGGACCATCCCATATCCTTCACACTTCTTACAAGCGCCATAAGGATTGTTATAGTTAAAAAGCTGTGGAGAGGGCTCTAAAAAAGTGATGGCATCTAACTCAAACTTATTGTTGAACTCTACGTTTTTACCATCTATGATATCAAGGATACTTGTTCCTCCACCTTCGTAAAATGCAGTGTTAACACTATCTGCTATCCGCTTTATGTTTTCGTCATGATCGTTCACAACAAATCTATCAATTAGAATATTGACATGCTTTGCAGACTTTTCAACAGGCTTCGGAAGTTCTTTGGCCTTACTTTCTAAAAACTCTTCTATATATGTTAGTTCGCCTTTCCAGGATATTCTTGTGTATCCCTTCTGCATCAACAACTCTAACTCTTTCTTCAATAAGCGCTCCGGATCATAAGGCGATAGTGGTGCGTATAATACCACCTTAGTTCCTTCTTTTTGCTTCATGAGGTGATCAACAACATCGCTGACTTGGTGGCGCTTTACAAGTTTACCCGAGACAGGACTTATCGTCTTTCCAGCTCGAGCAAATAATAGCCGTAGATAATCATATATCTCCGTCAATGATCCTACCGTAGACCTAGCGTTACTGGATGATACTTTCTGCTCGATGGCAATCGCTGGTGAGATGCCTTTGATAAAGTCAACTTCAGGCTTTTTCATCCTGCCTAAGAACTGGCGCGCATAAGATGACATACTCTCTACATATCGCCTTTGCCCTTCAGCATAAAGGGTATCCATAACGAGGGAAGATTTCCCAGAACCGGAGACACCAGTTACCACTATCAGCTTATTCTTTGGGAGTTTAAGCTCTACGTTTTTGAGGTTGTTGGTATTGGCACCTTTGATATGAATCTCATTGACAATACCTTTTCCCTTTTTGTCTTTCAATATTCTTGATTTTGACTTAATCTGCTAAGATAAGGGCAATTGATATAGAAAGGTTTAAGATTTTAAGCTGGACTTCTCTTCTTTTTACAGCGAAGTGAATCTTTGTCAAAAATCAGTTCCTAATCATAAAGAAGCACTAATTTGTTAGTACGATTCATATGATACGAGAAGATCTTATCCATTATATCTGGAAAACCAAGAGTTTCGATCAGTCTGATTTCAAAACAACAGATGGTCTGGATATTCATGTGGTAGACTTTGGTCATCACAATCATAATGCAGGACCTGACTTTCTAAATGCCAAAGTTGAAATCAATGGCACCCTCTGGGCTGGTCATATCGAGATACACCTTAAGGCTTCTGATTGGCTCAGACATCGTCATGATAATGATCCTGCCTATCAAAATGTCATCCTACATGTTGTGATGGAAGCTGATAGTCCTATCGAGTTACAAGACGGGACCAATATCCCATGTGTAGAACTTAAGAATCGGATCAACCATAAGCTTATCGGCAAGTATCAATATCTACAAAACACCAAGTCCTGGATACCATGTGCTGACTTCATCACAAAGACTTCGGATATTATAAGAGAGACAACTAAGTCAAGGGCGATTGCGCAGCGCCTCACCAAGAAAGCTAATGAGTTAACCAACCAATTAGAAGGACTCAATCAAGATCTTAACGAACTAATCTATAGAAGACTTGCTTGGGCATTTGGATTAAAAGTCAACGCAGATGCAATGGCCACATTAGCTCAGTCCCTACCCTACTCTATCATAGCAAAACATAAGGATCAAAAGCTTCAGATAGAAGCCCTTCTATATGGTCAGTCTGGTCTCTTACCTAGCGAGTCTGAAGATGTGTATGTCCAAGAATTAATAAGAGAATACAGCGCGCTAAACGCCAAGTTTAAACTGACACCGATGGCTGCAGTACAGTGGAAGTTTTCTAAGCTTAGGCCGCCCGCTTTCCCTACGATTAGGATCGCGCAGTTTGCGGCCTTCTTGTATGCTATACCACGATTGGATGAACTTATTTTTAATCACGAATTAAAAGAGATCAGGCAATCACTTGATATAGAGTTAGGAGGATACTGGATGGATCACTACCGATTTGGCATCCCTTCAACTGCTCGGAAAAAGACCTTGGGCAAAGGTACGCAGTCAATCATCGTCATCAACGCTATCGTACCTATCTTATATATGTATGGCGTAGATCGCCAATCAGAAAGGCATAGAGAGAAGGCGCTTGAGCTACTTGAAAGCCTTCCGCCAGAACTTAATAGCATCACAAAGCGTTGGTCTCAATTAGAAATGTCTAATGACAATGCCGCTGATTCTCAAGCTCTATTAGAGCTAAAAAAAGCAAATTGTGATCAACATCAGTGTATGGCTTGCCCCATAGGTCATAAGATTGTTTCTGGAGATATATGAGAGAGACCTTATTTAAGATCTTGTTGGCACCTTTTTCAGCAGTTTACGGGCTAAGTATCCTCGTCCGTAATAGTCTGTATAAGTGGGGCTTGCTAAAGTCCGCAGCGTTCAATCTACCTGTCATTGGAGTGGGCAATTTGACACTTGGCGGAGCAGGCAAAACTCCTCATGTCGAGTATCTCATCAGACTGCTTAGCCCATATCTCAAAGTGGCTACACTGAGTAGAGGTTATAAAAGAAAGACGAAGGGCTTTAAGATGGTCCAGAGGGGTGATAACTCTTTGGTCGTTGGAGACGAACCACTCCAATACTTCCTCAAGTACCCTCAGATCAAGGTAGCCGTGTCTGAAAGTCGTTCTATTGGTATCCCGATGATCCTCAATCGTCATCCAGATATCCAAGCGATCCTCCTCGATGACAGTTATCAACATTTGTCTGTGACGCCAGGTATCAACCTCTTGCTAACAGAGTATAACAAACCCTATAGCGAGGATGTGCTTTTGCCTGCTGGGCGCCTACGCGAGTGGCGATCCGGAGCCAGGCGAGCAGATATAGTGGTTGTCACCAAATGCCCCGATCATCTTGAAACAAGGGAAAAAGAACTGATGAGAGAGCGACTTGATCTTGCCCCTCATCAGAAGCTCTTCTTTTCTAAGTATGTATATGGACCACCTTATCACTTAATCAATGGATCCAGACATCCGCTACAAAACTTTGACCGAGTCATCCTACTCACGGCGATAGCAGACGAATCCTATCTGCTCGACTACATAGAAAAGAATGTACAAGAAGTACATACGATGACTTATGAAGATCATCATGCCTTTAGTCCACACGAAGTCTCAGTGTTAAAGCAGCAATATGACCACTTAGGGCATGATAGAACTGCGATCATAACTACAGAGAAAGATGCTACCCGTCTCATCCTTCATCATAACTTTATCAAGCAGCATCAACTTCCGATCATGGTGCTCCCCCTTCAAGTAGAGTTCTTAGATGGCGATGGTCGCCTTTTTAATCAAGAGATGAAAGACTTCCTGATGGATTTTAAAATATAGGTCATCGGCTACCTATCGGCTGCAAAGACATATATTTAATTTCATAATACAAGGATACTTTTTGCACCTTTATGTTGTGATACGCCTTCTTTTGGTCAGCATGTTCATTAGTATTCTCCTTGCTCCTTGTAAGGTCGATGGACAACTATCGCATCTCGATCACAATCCTGATGTCTCACATATGTTGGACCGTCTGGAGACTTCTGGACATCTTGACTTAAGACATCAGACTGTCCGATACCAGAGTCTGACAGATATCCTTCATGCTCATATTAAAAAAGATTCGGTTAGCACTATAGATCTGAGCAACTGGAATCATCTTATAATGTCTATCCCTGAACGGAAATATTATTCTTCCAATACAGCTGAGATAAAAGAGGTCCAATCAAAAGGCATCTTCAATACTTTTTATAAATCCCCTTACTCCTTCTTCACGATAGATACGGATGATTTCTTTTTGAAGATTGATCCAATCATTCATTTTGGATTAGGCGATGATATAAAGGATGACAATTTTGTATTTCAAAATACTCGTGGACTAAAACTCCGTGGTACAATAGATCAAAAAGTCTACTTCTACTCAAGCATATTAGAAAATCAACAGCGCTTTCTCAATTATGAAGAAGATGAGATCACCAGGATCAATGCCATACCTGGTCAGGGTTTTTTTAAAATATACAAGAGTGGCCTGATAGATAAAGTCAAAGGTTGGGATTACCTCAATGCCCAAGCCTACGTGGGATTAAAAATATCAAAGTCTATCGATCTACAATTAGGTCATGGCCGACACTTCATAGGAGACGGCATAAGATCCATGTTACTGAGTGACTATGGTAACAACTACTTCTACTTACAATTAAACACCAAAATCTGGAAGCTTCATTTACAAAATACATTTGCAGAATTCAGCTCCACATCGAGTAAGGACAATAGTGGAAGCCAATTGCTTCCTAAAAAGTACATGGCCAGTCACTATCTCAATTATCAAGTGAACGATCGCTTATCTATTGGGCTTTTCGAAGCTGTCATCTTCAGTCGAGAGAACAACTTTGAATTTCAATATCTCAATCCTGTTATTTTATATCGCACAGTTGAGCAATTCTTAGATAGTCCTGACAATGCACTACTCGGGCTCAATGTTAAGTGGATCCCAAAATTGAAATATCAATTGTACGGTCAACTAATGATTGACGAACTAAGGACAGATCAGATTTTTTCAGGTAGAGGCTGGTGGGGCAACAAGATCGGCTACCAGATTGGTTTTAAGAAGTTTGATTTGTTTCATGTGGACAACTTTGACCTTCAATTAGAAATCAACAGTGCCAGACCTTACACCTATGCACATAGAGACAATGATATCACAAAAAGACCCGCTACAAGTTATAGTCATTTCAACCAGCCATTGGCTCATCCCTATGGTGCAAACTTCAGAGAGTTCATACTTCAATTAAAATATCAAGCCAGCAACAAACTTTCTTTTTCAGGTCTCTTGCTTCATTCTAATTATGGAGAGGGTGTCAATATCGGTCGAAACATTTTAGAAAACTATGAGACCCGTGCCGAGGACTTTGGAAATGTAACAGGACAAGGAATTGAGAATGATATCACAGCGATTCACCTCAATGTTTCATGGCAGTTCTTTCCAAACTACTATGCGGACTTTACTTATATCAATCGAAGTCAAAGTGTTCAAGACGCTAACAGTATTAAAACAAACTATTGGGGTTTGGGTCTTCGGGCTAATATCTCAAGCCGTAGATTGATTCTATAAAGTATAGTTTCTACAATTATCTAAATTGCAAAAGCCCCCAATCTTGAGGCTTGTGGATATTGAACTCGTCCATGGGTTGCCATAACCAATATTGGCCAGCTGCATCATAGTCGTCATCGTCTTGAAAGACTCTAGAAAGATTGATCCGCATATCCGGAAGAGACTGAGAAGATGTGATATCGAGCTTATCCATCGAAGACCAAGGAATAGCGATCTCAACTATCCAACTATGATCGATGTCACTTGCATCATTGAGTGTACCATTGATACCGATGGCATATCTCATGTTTTCTAATTCGTTGGGAGAGGAAGCTTTGCCACCAGAGGAATATGGCTTGTCCAAAGTCAACTCCCATCTTGCTCCTTGTGCATTTATTTGTAATTCGTAATAGTTGCTTTGATCGCCATGAGGATCTAAAAACAACTCTATGGTATGGTCATACTTGAAAAGAGGTGCATGGTTTGTATCAATGCTTGCACTGATATCAGGATCAATTGCTTCAACAAGAAAGTAAAGATTCTCTTTGTCCCAAGCACTTTTAAATCTTGTTCTGTACAGACCTTCTTCTCCCGTGACTATATCTCTCCAACTCTGTGACCATTGACCAGAATACCAGGTTTTATCAACCTGTCCATCGATCTGAATCTCGCCAACAAATTGATAAGCAGTATAACTCACCTTTTGATTTTGTTGTGCGCTTAACTCATTTGCGAAAGCACAAATCATCATCAACCAAAGCATTGTAATCTTTATCATCAATCTTGTACAATTATGATATCAACGAACCATGACAAAGCATGGTCTTCATCCATGCAAAATTCTTACATTGTCCTCAACATAACAATCTAATCTTATGAGACTTACTTTTCTGCTGATAGCGATGTGTCATTCGCTTCTATCAATGGCACAATCTACTTCATACTTATACTGTGGCTCCGTCCTCGATTGTAAAGGAAGCAGCGCTCAGTCTGAGATGACTATCATCGTCAAAGACAATCTCATCCAAAGCATACAAGAAGGTTATGTCTCTGCTCCAGATACAGTAAAAGTGATCAATCTCAAAAACCAAACTGTCATGCCTGGCCTCATGGATATGCATGTTCATATCGAAGGACAGAGCAGTCCAAAAAGATATGAAGAAGGTTTTAGAATGAATGATGCTGATGTTGCACTAAAGGCAACTATGTATTGTGAGAAGACCTTGATGGCAGGATTTACGACAGTGAGAGATCTGGGTGGTAGTGGAGTCAACGTCTCTCTTCGTAACGCTGTCAACAGAGGATTTATCCCTGGACCAAGAATATATACTTGTGAAAAAGGAATCGGTACAACTGGTGGACATGCAGATCCGACCAACGGTGTTCGTAAAGACTTGATGCATGATCCTGGTCCAAAAGAAGGGGTCATCAACAGTGTTGAAGATGCCAAGAAAGCTGTCCGACAACGATATAAAAATGGCGCAGATGTGATCAAGATCACGGCAACAGGTGGCGTACTAAGTGTTGCTAAAGATGGCCAAGGACCACAGTTTACAGTTGAAGAAGTAGAGGCGATTGTCTCTGCTTCCAATGACTACGGTTACGTCACAGCAGCCCACGCACATGGACCAGAAGGAATGAAAAGAGCGGTACAAGGTGGCATACATAGTATAGAGCATGGCACATTTATGAATGAGGAGATCATGAACCTGATGAAGAAGAATGGCACTTACTATGTGCCGACCATATCTGCTGGCAAGTTTGTCTATGAAGTGGCTACGCGCAATCCTCAGTACTTCCCAGCTATGATCCGCAAGAAAGCTATCGAAGTAGGTCCACAGATACAAGAGACTTTTGCCAAAGCATGCGCGGCGGGCGTAAAGATTGCATTTGGTACAGATACTGGTGTGTCGCCACATGGTGATAATGCAAAGGAGTTCTTCTACATGGTTGAGGCGGGCATGCCTGCGTACGAAGCCATCAAGTCGGCTACAGTCGGAGCGTCAGATCTGTTGAGAATTTCAGATCAGTACGGCACACTTGAGGCTGGAAAGATGGCTGATATCGTAGCTGTAAAAGGCAACCCATTGACTAACATTGAGCTGCTTCAAGACGTGACTTTTGTCATGAAAGATGGAGTCGTATACAAACAAAAATAGACTATGTTACAGAAGTTTGATCCTCGTAATAAGGAAATAAAAGTGTGGGTTGGAGATCAACTCTATCATCGCGATGATGCTAAGATCTCTGTTTTTGACAGTGTCGTACAAGGTGGTGATGCAGTTTGGGAAGGTCTTAGGGTCTATCCAGAAGGTATCATGTTGCTCGACAGGCACCTGGGTAGATTGTTTGATTCAGCACATGCGCTGGCATTTGAAGGTATCCCAACTGAAGAGTACATACGTAGTGCTATCAAGCAAACACTTGAGGCGAACGGTATGGAGAAAGATACGCATATCAGGTTAACTCTGACAAGAGGTGATAAGATCACTTCGGGTATGGATCCGCGGGTTAATCAGTCTGGATGCTGCTTGATTATCCTAGCCGAGTGGAAACCGCCAGTCTATGACAATGATCATGGGATCACGGTCTTCACCTCTACGATCAGGAGGAATAATCCATCGTTTTTAGATTCTAAGATTCATCACAACAACTTACTCAACAACATACAAGCAAAGATACAGGCCAATGTTGCTGGCAAAGACGCCGGGCTAATGTTAGACTATGCGGGCTTTGCCTCAGAGCTCAACGGTACCAACATCTTTATGATCAAAGACGATAAGGTCTTTACGCCACATGCTGATGCTTGCCTTCATGGCATAACAAGAGGTATGATTATCCAGATATGTAATGAAAACGATATTCCGCTGGTTGAGAAGAACATCTCACTCACTGAATTATATACAGCTGATGAAGTCTTCTGTACCGGGACTATGGGAGAACTCACGCCTATCACAGAGATAGATGGAAGGGTTATACGCCGTCATAATAAAGCCCTATTCAATAGATTGATTCATCTATTTGAAGAGGCTATACCTCGACATTGTATCCAGCCTTGATCAGTTGTTCTTCCTTGATTAAACAGTTGCGCTATACTGAAGTATAGACTTAACAACAGAGTTCTTAGGAAAGAATTGAAACTTGGGTAAAACGCTTAGTGCGCTCTTCAATTTTTTATACTTGCTCGCCCACTCCGGGTTATGTGCTATAGCATGCTCTGTCTCCAGATGCTCAAGCGCCGGAAGCTCGCAGTATAAATATTTGATAATTTGATTAGTCGTGTAGTTGTGCTGCATATGTAGGTGTTGGTCTGAAAATCCAATTCGGTTAATCTATATGTGCTTTATTAACACTTCGTACAGTGAAAATATTGTGCCATATCTGTTCACATGATAGTCATATAAGGGTTAAACCCAAATATTTGCTAGCGGTATATATAACATGGTTAATGGTGTATATATGCTGGGAAAGGGCCTTTATCTAACTATGGAAGGGAGTCCAGAAAATACAAGATCAAGTAATCAAGATCAAACACAAGTTCGTCTTATGGTTAAGTGATTTATATCAAAAAAGCACCACCTAAATGAATAGACGGCGCTTTTTTATCTTAATCTGATAAATCTTAGTGAGCAACTAAATGGCCCTTCGGTTTTCCTTTCATCCAGAAATACAATATCGCAAAGAGAACAACGAGCGCCGCGGGAAATAATAGCATGGTCGAAAGCGTCGCCTGACCAGTTGCTAACTCCAAGGCATCACCTGTAAGTCCTGATGCAGCCAACTCTGTTTTGTTAGAATCAATCATAGAACCAAATACTGGTTGCATAAACACATTAGCAAACATCCCCATGGCTCCAACCATTGACAATCCAAGTGCACCACTTTGAGGTATATAGTCAGCTATAAAGCCTATCATGTTAGGCCAAAAGTAAGCCACTCCAAGTCCAAAGAAGATCGCTGCTACATATGTCATTCCACCCGTCTGTGTACTAAATAGATAGATACCTATTGTTGCTAAAACAGCTGATCCCAAAAGGACTCCGGTTGTGTTGAAAGTATGGACCATTTCTCCTCCGAAGTATCTCGCCACAGCCATCAATCCTGTAACCAGAGCGAGGACTAACATCGGTTTAGCACCGCTTTCTTTTAGTATTAGCTCTACCCACTGTGTTGTTCCAAACTCTGTGGAAGCTGTTATCGCCATCACAAAAAACATAAAGATGAATAATGGATTCATCATACCTTTTATACTTCCCATGATAGACTCAGCCTCAACTGATTTAGCCCTTGGCCAAGATTGCCCAAAGAATAGTATTGCGTATATTATTGTTGGTATCATGATCACCCAGATCTGCGTTTGCCAAGACCAGCCTATACCATCCATCAATTGAGAAAGAAGTGCTCCTACAACGATTCCTCCAGGAAACCACATGTGAAACCGATTCATCATCTTGCTCATCATATTTCCCTCGTACGCATCTGCAATCATAGGATTACATGCTGCTTCGGTACATCCATTTCCAAGTCCTATTAGTAATGAAGCAGCCATAAGACCAGCATAACTTCCTGCATAAATAGTCCCTATAATGCCTACTGCATGAGCAAAGAATGCAAACTGCATGATGCGTGCGCCACCTACAGAATGATATATCAAACCTCCGATAATCATAGATATAGGAAAGCCAAGGAACCACATAGAGTTAATGAAACCTAGTTGCTCTCCGGATAAACCGAGTTCTACCTGAACTTCAGGCAGGATACCAGCTCTCAGGCTAAAGGATAGCGCCGTTGTTATCAGAGCGAAACAACTAGCAAAAAACAATCTTCTCTTATTGGTCATAGTTCAGTTTTTCAGTTTCAAAAAAGACGACGCGATGAAAGTAAGAATTATCTCGAAAAATCAAGAAGCTAGAATTCATATGTTAATCTCTTATAATGTGTCGTGCTATAAAGAGTATCTTAGCACCAGCTTAGAGTACTAAGAGAATGAACAAGAATCAATATGTGGCCATCATGGCTGGAGGAGTAGGATCAAGATTTTGGCCAGCTAGTAGAGAAGCTACTCCTAAGCAGTTTTTAGATATCACAGGAAGTGGTAGTTCTTTACTACAACAGACAGTAAGTAGATTAAAGAATCTTGTCCCTATAGAGAATGTGTTTATCGTCAGCAATCTGATTTATGCTGATCAGATCTTGGAGCAACTACCGATGTTGACCAAAGATCAATTGCTGCTTGAACCTTCACGTAACAATACTGCTCCTTGTGTTGCATATACCGCCCTTCATCTCAATGCTAAAAATCCAAAGGCCGTATTTGCTGTACTTCCTGCAGATCACATCATCAAGAAAGAAGACACTTTTGTTGCTGCCATGCAGAAAGGCTTTGATAAAGCTACCAAGAATGACGCTATTGTCACGCTTGGGATAACGCCTACAAGACCTGATACTGGTTATGGTTATATAGACTATGAAGGCACTTCTGAAGTGAGTGGTATTTTCAAAGTCAACTCTTTCAAAGAAAAGCCATCTTTGTCTGTGGCTCAACAATATTTAGATCATGGTGGCTACGTCTGGAATGCAGGCATCTTCATCTGGTCATGTAAAACTATCCTTAATAACTTTTCTAAAACCGCAGCACAGATCACAGATGTGTTATGTAAAGATGTCTCTAAATATGCTACGCCTGAAGAGCAAGCATATATCACTGAAGTATATCCATTAACTGATAAGATATCAGTTGACTATGCTATACTAGAACATGCTCAAAATGTATACACTATACCTGTAGACATAGGATGGTCTGATCTCGGCACTTGGAATTCTCTTTACTCATACTTAGATAAAGATGAAAACAAGAATGTCACTCTTGCTCCCCACAATGAAGTGGAGAACAGTTCAGGCAATCTCATTAGAATAAAAAATAATGAGAAGCTCGTTGTTATAAAAGGATTAGAAGATTATATCGTTATCGATGAAGACGATGTACTACTTATCTTTCCACGTCATGAGGAGCAAGAGATCAAACAACTGAGATCATCGTTGAAAGACAAGCGGTTTGAGTAAGTTACAATTAGAACATACAAACCAAAGTATAGCGCTTGTCGCAAATACTTCTTGGAGTATCTATAACTTCCGTTTAGGAATTATAAAAGCACTTATTACTACTGGGCATAAGGTCTACGCTGTCGCTCCACGCGATGACTACTCTGACAAGTTAACAGCTGCTGGGGTCACTTATATTCCAATTAAAATAAAAGCGCACTCAACATCACCTTTTGAAGATCTTAAGACATTTTTTAGGCTTCGATCTATCTATAAAAGGCATCGCTTTGATCTTGTGGTTCACTATACCATAAAGATGAATCTATATGGTGCGATAGCTGCAAGATTACTCAGTATAAAAAATATAAGTGTAGTAACAGGATTAGGAAGAACCTTTCAATTTTCTGGTGTTACACAATATCTCATCAAGAGTGTTTACAAGTTATCATGCTTCGCTTCTTCAGACCTTTGGTTTTTGAATCAAGAAGATAGAGATCGATTTGTCAGTGAAGGACTCACTAGTGAAAAAGACACTTTCATTCTCCCTTCTGAAGGTGTAAACACTAAAAGATTTGCCGGTACACCTCAATTCTCAGAGAACAAAATTATCACACGTTTTTTATTTGCTGGAAGACTACTGAAGGACAAGGGCATCCTTGAATTCGTTGATGCTGCAAAACAGCTTTCTACATTAGAAAAGAAAGTAAAATTTGAAGTGGTAGGATTTGTCAACCCTGACAACTCTATGTCTGTCACATTGGCTGATCTTGAAACTTGGCAAAAGAAAGGTTGGATCAACTACCTAGGATCACATGAAGACATAAGACCTTTTATAAATAGAGCTGATTGCATCGTCTTTCCATCTTATTATCAAGAAGGTGTCTCACGGATATTATTAGAGACTGCAAGTATGTCGCGGCCAATCATTACTACAGATCATGTAGGTTGTCGTGATGTTGTTGATCATATGGCTAACGGTTTACTAATCCCTGTAAAGTCCATAGATCATCTGGTTCAGGCATGTCGCTTATTTTTAAACCTTCCTGCTGAAGAGAGACTACAGATGGGCTTCAAAGGTCGAGAGATGGTCAAAAATCGCTTTGATGAAAGAAGAATAATAGACATCTATTTTAATAGAATATTCAAAGCAAAACAACACAATCAATTATCCAACAAAACATCATAAGTCACATTGATGTAACTTTGCATTAACAAAATGACGAGAGCACAATCTTTTAAGCTATTCCTTAAGCACTTCTCAAAAGAAAAACTTCCGCTCACACTTTCAGATGATAACATCAGTTATTTCGATCGGAAGAATAGACCATTAAGTTCAGATGTAATCAGGCAGTTCATCCTCCAAAAAGCAGAGCCGATGGATGAAGAGGATGAAGAGTTCACAGAGTTTATAGCTTGTAACATCATCCCCGATACAAAGAATTTTCACGCTATAGTGTATTGGAAAGGGACGTTGTTAGCGTATGATTATATCATGGCAACTTTTGACGATAACGGTGTACTTATAAATCGAAAAGTTATAGCAGGCACAAGATCTGATGGGCAAAATATAAAAAGATCTGTTGCTACTATAGATCAAGATTGGATCATCAATATCATCGCTGGAGAGCAAGTAAACAAAAATGAGCAGTATGATCCACGAAGAAGCAAGTTAATGACAATGGAACTCATGGCAAATGGAGAAATAATATTCAGTCTTCAAGATGATTAATATCAAAAGCCTTCCCTACTTACTCTTTTATCTTACACTTAGTACATAATCTAACCTCAGCTCTCGTTACTTCAGCGAACATAAATTGAAGAAAGAATTAATGAAAAATTATAAAAACAAAACAAGTAAGAAATTGCCACAACGATTCTTACAAAACGCAATATTGAAGTTGCTTAGAAAAAAACCAGGTAAGGTTTATTCTATTGGTAACTTAGGTTCAAAATTGAAAACTAAAAATAGTAAAGACTCTATCAAGAGCGCGCTAAAAAAGTTAGAATCAGATGGAAAGGTCATCACTGATAAAAACGGAAAGTTTGCCGTCCATCCATCTTTTGTTCACTCAGATAGAAAATCTAAAAGCGTAAGACTGCAAGGCAGAGCAGACTTAACAGCTTCTGGTGGTGCATATGTCATCGTAGACGGCCAAGAGAGAGACATATACGTGCCCCCTAAGTATGTCAATGGTGCGCTCCAAGGTGATACTGTGGCGATAGAAGCAAGCCTTCATAGAAAAGGTCGCAGGCCAGAAGGTAGAATAGTAGAGGTCATAAAGCGAAAACGCGTCAACTTCATCGGTTCTTTTCAAGAACTTAAAAAATATGGATTTGTCTTTGTAGAGACGCCTCGCATGAACTTAGACATTAAGATCCTACCAAAGAATTTTGGCCCTGCCAAAGAAGGCGATTCTGTAGTTGTTGAGATATTAAACTTCGGTCAAGGACAAAACAAGGAAATAACAGGAAAAGTAATTGAGGTGCTCAACACCGAAGATCGCAATGACTTCGAGATGAACTCTATCTTAATCAACAATGGATTTGAAATAGTATTTCCCCCTGAGGTCATAGCAGAAAGCGAAGCGCTTAGCGACGTTTATGATGATGAAGAGATAGGGCGTAGAAGAGATATGCGCGAAGTTCTGACTTTTACAATTGATCCTCACAATGCTAAGGATTTTGATGATGCCATATCTTATCAAAAATTAGAAAATGGTTCAGTAGAGATCGGTGTACACATCGCAGATGTAACACACTTTGTTAAGCCAGGCTCTGCTCTGGATCGAGATGCATATAGTCGGTCTACATCAGTCTATCTTGTAGATCGAGTATGTCCAATGTTACCTGAGCGAATCAGTAACGAACTTTGTTCACTTAGACCAAATGAAGAAAAGTGGAGCTTTTCTGTAATTTTTACTTTTAGTGAGGACCATAAGGTCACAGATGTTTGGATGGGTAAAACGATCATCTATTCTGATCGCCGATTTACTTATGAGGAGGCTCAAGAAGTATTGGATGGAGAAAGAAAAGAAATGGTTGATGAGTTAACCCACATCAATCAGATTGCAAAATCACTAAACAAGAAGAGATTCAAAGAGGGCTCTATCAACTTTGAAACCGACGAAGTGAAGTTTGAGCTTGATGAAAACGGGACACCGATCGGCATCTACAAGAAAACCAGAAAGGATGCTAACAAGCTGATAGAGGAGTACATGTTGTTAGCCAATCAAAGTGTGGCTCGATTCATGGCAAAAAGAGATAAGGCTCAAGAAGTGCCATACGTATATCGAGTACATGATCTGCCAGACCCTGATCGTCTTATGGAGCTAGCCATGTTGGCTTCAGAGTTTGGGATCAAACTAAACTTCGATTCACCAAAACAAATCACTCAGTCGTTGAACAGTCTAAGTGAAGCCAGTGAACATGAAGACGTGCTTCAGGTGCTCAAGCCTATGGCCATCAGATGTATGTCTAAGGCCGCATATTCTTCAGAGAATATAGGCCACTATGGTTTGGGCTTTGAGCACTATAGTCACTTTACTTCGCCGATCAGACGATATAGCGATGTACTTGCCCATAGGGTCTTGCATGAAAACCTTACTAAGATCAAACGCGCTTCTAAATCAGGACTTGAAGAACAATGTGTCTACATCTCACTAAAAGAACGAGATGCCATCACAGCAGAGCGGGAATCTATTAAGTATAAGCAGGTAGAGTATTATTCTACAAGGATAGGAACAATCACTACTGGTGTGATCCGCAATATCATCGATCGGGGCATGTTTATAGAGATTGCCGAGAGTCAAGCGGATGGGTTTATACCCTTAGATACACTCAATGAGCAAGTAACGCTTCATCCCGCCAAAATCAAAGTGACAGGCATGAAGAGCAGCCAAGTGTGGAGAATAGGAGACCAAGTTGATATTAAGATATTTAATGTTGACATGGATAAAAGACAGATTGATCTTCGGTTAAACACTGAAGAGGAGCAATAACACTTGATCAACACTACTAATGTGTTCATTAGCAGAAAGTTAGATAAGTACTCATCAAGGTGTTAAAGCTAAAATTGTAGTATCTTTGCCGCCCATTTGAAGTAAAATACTATATGAGTAAGGAAAGAGTCTTATATGTCACTCAGGAAATGAATCCCTACACTGTCCTAAGTGAAATCTCCTCGATAGTTAATCAGTTAGCGCCACACACATATAACAAAGGATATGAAGTGCGTGTATTGATGCCGAGATATGGTTTGATCAACGAGCGTCGCCATAAACTACACGAAGTAGTGAGATTGTCAGGGATGAACATTATCGTAGATGACGATGATTTTCCATTAATCATTAAGGTAGCTTCTCTTCCAGGCTCACGTATGCAAGTCTACTTCTTAGACAATGAAGAGTTCTTCAAGCGTAAGTTCATTTTTGACGGTGAAGATGAGAAGGCATTTGAGGACAACGCAGATAGAATGGTATTCTTCTGTAAAGGAGTTATGGAGACCGTTAAGAAGTTTGGTTGGGCTCCAGATATCATCCACTGTCATGGTTGGATGACAAGTTTGATCCCTATGTATCATGAAAGGATCTATAAGCAAGATCCAATATTTCAAGATGCTAAGATGGTCTACTCGGTATATGATGGATCCTATAGCGACACTTTCACACCTGATTTTTTCGACAAAGCAAAGATCAATGATCTGAGTGATGAGGACTTAGCAGCTTATAAAGATGGTGATAAGATAACCCTACACGAAGGTGCCATCAACTATGCTGATGCACTTATCATAGGAAGCGAAATCACAGATGAAAGCGTTCAGAAGTCTATAGATGCTTCTTCTTTACCTAAGGTGAAGCATGAAGAAGAGGAGTTCCTAGCGAACTATCTCGATTTTTATAAGACACTTACAAGCGAATAATTGTTGAAAAAAGTTGCCTTTTACGCATTAGCCTTACTATCACTGTTAGGGTTGGGATCTTGTGCAGATGACACTGAAGTCGGATCTGGACTATTGGGTTCTGAAGATCTCGAAGTAGTTTTTGTAGATGACTTCGACCTTGTTGTAACCCAACTTGGGCCCAGTTCTATTATACAGATAGGTGACAACTTGTTGTTAAATCAACGTCACTCCTTGGGATCAGTAGATAGTCGGGAGTTTGGCAAGATGACATCGTCTTTCTACATAAGACCACAGCTTCCTGCTAACTCTATTGTTCCTAATTTTTCTAAGGCAACACTTGACTCAGTAGCAGTTGTGCTAAAGGTTGATACCTCAAGATTTTATGGCAACCCCAGAGCACTACATGATATCTCAATATACAGCCTTGAAGAGCCTTACAATGTCGAAGATACAGTTAGAACCGATCAAGTCTTAAGCCGATTAGCAACACCAGTCGGAACAAAAGAGAGAATTGTTTTGTCTGAGTTAGACAGCCTTTTGCTTCTTAATACAATTGGCGATACGACATATTTTCAAGATGCTGTATCGATTACTTTAGCAAGAAGATTTGGAGCTGACATTTTTCAAGACAACGAAAGAAATGGTACTCAAGAAGGCATAGAAGAGCTGATTAATGGTTTTTATGTTGAGTCTACTTCAGGAAACAGTCTGGCTCAGTTTAATCTCAGTGATGAAGTGAGTTCGTTAGTTTTCTTTTACAAAGATTCTGTTGGTCTAAACAGGAACTTTCCATATAGGTTAGGTACCTATAACCCAGCTAATTTTAGCTACGACATAAGTGGGTCCAACTTGGACTTAGGCATCCAAGACAATGGCGCTGATGATCGATTCTTTTTACAGGGACATGCAGGTGCAACTATTGAGATAGATATTGCCGATGTCTTGAAGTTGGAAGAGCCCTTTATCAACTTTGTCACGTTGGAGTTTTTTGTTGATCAAAAGAGTCTGATAGACAGCACTATTTTTGACTATCCTGTTAATGTTAATCTCTCAACAATCAATGAAGATGGCATCCAGATCCCAGTTGTGGATTTATCAATAGGACAAACAACTGGACAGACGCTTGGCGTATTTAACGGAAGTCTTGATATTGACAATCAAGCTGAGATCGTCAAGTATGAGATGAACATCACTAATCACATCAAGGAGATATTTGAAGGTAACCAAAGCTCAAAAATATACTTAACCGTTAGAGATCGCGTTCAAAACCCGAATAGTGTTGTTATCTTTGGACCCAACCACCCGACTTTCCCAGCTAAACTTAAATTGACTTACACTAAATCTTAAACTCGCATGTGCGGAATTGTAGCTTACTTGGGTAGTAAGCAAGCAGCACCCATCCTAATCGATGGGCTTTACAAATTAGAATATAGAGGTTACGACAGCGCAGGTATAACTGTGATAGAAGGCCAACAACTAGCTACTTACAAGTGTAAAGGCAAGGTCGGTCAGTTAGATCGTATCGTTGATCAAGATAAGATGGAAGCGACGATAGGTATCGCTCACACACGATGGGCTACTCACGGACCACCTAACGATGTTAACGCTCACCCGCACAACTCACAAGATGGCACTTTGAGCGTAGTGCACAATGGTATCATAGAGAATTACCAGACTTGGAAGAAGATCTTAATTGAAGAAGGATATGTCTTCAGGAGTGACACTGATACAGAGGTTCTCGCTCACTTATTGGAGTACTTTAAGAAGAAGTACGAGCTAAGTACTCAAGAAGCCTTGCGGCAAATGCTTAAAAAGGTAGTCGGAGCCTATGCCATAGTGATCATCGATCAAGAAAATCCAGATGTTCTCTTAGCTGCTAGAAAAAGTAGTCCGCTCGTTTTTGGTATCGGCAAAGACGAATACTTCATCGCATCTGATGCAACACCAATTGGTCAGTATACAGATCAGTTTATCTTTTTAGAAGATGATCAGATCATACGCATAGATCGTAATGACGGATATAGAATATTCTCTTTAGACAATGAGACCGTCTCTGGAGAGATCCAAGAGATAGATGTTCAGATAGAAGAGATAGAGAAAGGAGGATATCCTCACTTCATGCTAAAAGAGATACATCAGCAGCCACAGACGATAGCAGATAGTATGCGTGGCAGATTTGATCTCGAGGCACAAAGACTCTCAGTTGGAGGCTTGCTTGATCATATAGATAAGATCAGTCAGATGAAGCGGATTATACTGGTTGCATGTGGTACATCTTGGCATACTGCTCTTGTTGCGGAATACTTATTTGAAGATATTGCTCGTATATCATGTGAGGTTGAGTACGCTTCTGAGTTTAGATATCGTAATCCAATCATCAATGAAAATGACTTAGTGATAGCCATCTCTCAATCAGGGGAAACTGCAGATACACTTGCAGCACTCTCTCTTGCTAAGGAAAGAGGAGCGATGACCTATGGCATCGTCAATGTCGTAGGATCTAGTATCAGCAGAGTCACCGACACCGGATCTTATACACATGCAGGACCAGAGATTGGAGTTGCTTCAACGAAAGCATTTACAAGTCAGCTAACAGTACTGTCTTTGATGGCGATACAACTTGGAAGACATCTTGGCAAAGTAAATGACACCGAATATCAGGCATATATGCTGTCACTTGACTCTTTAGCGTCCAAAGCAGCGACGATACTGACTCAAGATGACAAAATCAAGTATATTGCATCAGAGATAAAAAGCGCTAACAATGCACTTTATCTCGGAAGAGGATATAACTTCCCAGTAGCGCTCGAAGGAGCACTAAAGCTTAAAGAGATCTCATATATACATGCAGAAGGATATCCAGCAGCTGAGATGAAGCATGGACCCATCGCACTTATCGATCTCTATATGCCAGTAGTAGTCATAGCGACAAATGAAAGCATACAAGACAAGCTTATTAGTAACATTGAAGAAGTAAAAGCAAGGAAAGGTCTTATCATCGCCGTAATCAATGAAGGAGATGAAAAAATAAAAGCCATTGCTGACTATTATATAGAGATACCCCCAATAAAAGAAGCACTATCGCCTATACTCTCATCGATCCCATTACAGCTCTTGGCATATCATATAGCTGTGATGAGAGGATGTGATGTTGATCAGCCGAGAAACTTGGCAAAATCAGTAACCGTAGAATAACATGAGCACAGAAAATATGCTTTACAACTCTCAGATGGATAACCTAGTTATCTCTGAGTATGGTAGAAATATTCAGAATATGATTCTTACTATAAAAGAAGAGAAGGATTATATCAAGAGACAAGAGTATGCAGAGGCTATAGTGGACCTCATGCATCAGATGCACCCTACTGACAAAAACGTCCCAGATATAAAGATCAAGCTGTGGCATCACTTATTTAAGATAGCTGGTTACGATATACATGTGACTCCACCGTCAGGGGACACTCCTACAGAAGAGAATGTCAAGATCAAACCCATAGACATCGAGTATCCGCCTACACTTAGAAAGTTTAGACATTACGGAAAGAACGTCCAAGTGCTTGTCGAGAAAGCAATGTTGATGGAAGATGATGAGAAGCGCGAAGAGTTTGTCATGATTATAGCAGCATACATGAAACTTGCGTATCGTACATGGAATCGCGAACACTTCGTGAGTGATGATGTAATCAAGCAAGATCTTCATACGATGTCTGAAGGACAGATCACGATCTCTGAGGATGACAGTATCATAGTGACTGCACCGATGCCTTCTTCTAATCAGTTTAAAAGAAGAAAGGGAGGAGGAAGACACAACAATGGTAGAAGAGGATCTAACAATAGATCAAATCATCGATCAGGAGGCCGTAATCATGGTCGTCACAAGAGAAGATAAAATAACCACCACCCAGTCCAAGTTTAAGTATTACTCAATTAATTGAAACTCAAGGTCATCTTGAGTAACTAGATAATCTATGGGAGAGTTTAATTCATTTCGCGTAAGCGGTAATGCTAAATTAAAAGGTGCTATACAACCTCAAGGTGCCAAAAACGAAGTACTTCAGATCATATCTGCTGTCTTGCTGACAGAACAGAAAGTAACAGTAACCAATGTACCCGACATACTTGATGTCAGAAAGCTAATAGCACTTGTAAAAGGGTTAGGTGTAGTCTGTGAAAAGCTGGGGCCAAATGCATATTCATTTGAAGCGAAGGATATAGATCTCGACTATCTAGCGAGTGAAGAATATCAAGCTAATGCAAAGCGCATCAGAGGTTCCGTTATGTTATTAGGACCATTGATAGCAAGATTTGGTCGTGCATACATGCCAAAACCAGGAGGTGATAAAATCGGAAGAAGAAGGATCGATACGCACCTCAATGGCTTCAAAAAATTGGGTGCAAAGTTCGAATTTGACAAAGATCGGGACAGCTACTACTTGAGTGGCACCGATATGAAAGGATGTTATATCCTCATGGATGAGATATCAGTCACAGGAACTGCTAACATAGTGATGGCTGCATCATTAACACCTGGCGAGACCACGATATATAACGCGGCTTGCGAACCATACTTACAACAACTCTGTAAGATGCTTAATCGCATGGGCGCTCTAATCGAAGGTGTTGGGTCCAATAGATTAGTAATCACTGGGGTAGATAGTCTAGGCGGTACAGATCATGAGGTGATGCCTGACTTTATAGAAATAGGCAGTTTCATAGGACTTGCAGCCATGACTCAATCTGAACTCACCATCACAGGTGCTGGCAAAGCAGACTTGGGTATCATCCCAGGAACATTTGAAAATCTTGGCATCGAACTCAAATGGTCAGGTGATAATCTTATCATACCAGAGCAAGAGATATATGAAATCCAAAACTTCATAGACGGGTCGATACTCACTATATATGATTCGCCATGGCCGGGATTCACTCCTGATTTGATTAGTATCATTCTCGTTGTTTGTACGCAAGCAAAAGGTAGTGTGCTGATCCATCAAAAGATGTTTGAGAGTAGACTGTTCTTTGTTGATAAAGTAATCGACATGGGCGCTCAGATCATCTTGTGTGACCCGCACAGGGCAACTGTTATTGGACTGGAACGAAAACAAAAGCTTCGTGCGATTGAGATGACATCTCCTGACATCAGAGCTGGTGTATCACTTCTGATCGCTGCTTTATCAGCGGAAGGGACGAGCATCATCCATAACATCCAACAGATAGATAGAGGTTACGAAAGAATTGATGAAAGACTGAATGTATTGGGTGCTGAGATCGAAAGAGCCAATCTATAAAGGTTAGGCCTTTCTTGTAGTCATAAAATCAATCAAGTTAGCCAATGCAAGCTGGCTTTCGCTTGACGGGATGTTTTTCAAGATTTGATGTGCCTCATCTCGGTAGAAGTGCATTTTTTCAGCTGCATATTCTATACCATTGTGTCTCTTGACTATATCAAAAACTGCGGTTCTCGTACTTCTCTTTTCGCTATGCTTTTTAATCAGTTTTAAGATGTGCTTGCATTCAGATTGATCCGTCTGGTTTAATGCATGGATCAATGGAAGTGTCAACTTTTTTTCTTTGATATCATTGCCTGTGGGTTTTCCAACATTAGCATAACCATAATCAAACAAATCATCTTTGATCTGATACGCCATGCCTGCTGACATACCAAAAGCTTTCATATTGGCAATCAAATCTTTGTCCTTTGTTACACTTGCTGCTCCGGCAGCACATGATGCAGCGAGCATGGAGGCTGTCTTCCTTCTTATTATATCATAATACACATCTTCTGTGATGTCTAGCTTCCGAGCTTTATCCATTTGCGTAAGCTCACCCTCGCTCATCTCACTTACTGCTTCTGAGATGATCTGTAGCATGTCGTACTGCTCGTGCTTCAAGGCTAACAGAAAGCCCTTAGCGTAAAAGAAGTCCCCTACTAAGACCGCTATTTTGTTTTTCCAGATTGCATTGATAGAAAAAACGTTACGTCTTTTATGTGAGTCGTCAACGACATCATCATGGATAAGTGAAGCTGTATGAAGAAGTTCAATTAAGGAAGCAGCAACATGTGTCTCTGTTCTGATGGTCCCAAGTGACTTTGCACTTAGAAACACTAGCATCGGTCTGACTTGCTTTCCTTTTCTCTTGACTATATAATGAGTGATTCTATTAAGCAGTGGAACCGAAGAATTCATAGAAGCCCCAAAGTGCTGTTCAAACTCTCGAAGTTCTTCTTTGATGGGATGCTGTAACTCCTTTAATGAAGACATTTGTTTGTTTATTACCGATGGATTGATAGACTTCAATCCATCGGTAAGTATTGCTTATATCAGTAACCTTTCGGCTAAACTAAAGTTTATTCTGTCCGCTATTCTTTCGTTTCAAGCGTAGTAAATAAACCGTTATTTTTCTCCCACATGATACGGTCTTTAATATTGATATCACCGTTCATATCATAGTCTTCTAAGAAGTAACTACTATTGGCTCCATTGTTTTGTATCCAAAGCGTTAAGTCTCTGGTATTGATATCTATGTCTGAGGATAGCTCTATCACGAGTTCGCCATTGCCTGCGATCATCATATATTGGCCATATGCATCTTGGATCTGGCCTACACCGAGTAAAGATTTGAAAGAGTTCTGCTTAGTGAAGTCGTAGCTCATCTGGCCGTCAATGACCAAGATTCTATCTGCTGACATAACAGGTAAATGATTACGATGCTCTATAACGACATAATATCCCTCCAAGATGGCCTTAGGCAAAGGATCACTATCTACTTGGAACTCTATATATCCATCGTTGTGAAGCAGCCCGGCAGCTCTCCATACTTCATCAGATTTTTTAGCTCCATCTCTAAGACTTACCAATACCCAATCTACAACTGTAGGTTCGTATAAGTCTTCGTTGGACTTCCCATTAGACTTATCATTGCTTCCTTCTGATCCTTCATAGAACCAAGGCGCTTGGTTAAATGGCTGACCTGCTGGAGTTGCTACACCAAAGTAAGTTGCAGGTTGTTGTCCAGGTAGATAACCTCCATCATTGAGTTCAGTGCTCATCGGGCCACCTTCTGGCGAACAAGCGCCTTGAAGCATAACTGTAATGTTAAGAGCTGAAGATTGAGCTGTTGCTCCTGCACTTTCACATTCTAAATCAATATCTACGGTAGGTCCTTCATAACACCCATCCGCATCTCTATATGTAACGACATAAGATCCAGAATCGAGATTAGTGAAAATCGAATCTTCTTGATAGTTGATACCATCAATGCTCCATGTTGTACCAAATGGAAAGCCTGATCCTGTGAACGAGCCATTGCTCTGATCACAAGTTTCGTTGATGATGTTTGTAATTTTGACATCTACTATTTCATCGTTCATACAATCTCCATCTTCACAATCAACCATACCATCTCCATCATCGTCTATGCCATTGTTGCAGATTTCAGCAGCAGGAAAAGCTTCACACTCACCACTACAATCGCCATCCTCACAATCTATCAAGCCATCTCCATCATCGTCAATTCCGTTATTACAGTTTTCTTTACATACTATTTCTTCAATAACAATATTTTCTATAATTGTGGTATTACAATTATTGGAAGTAAATAATGTATAACTCCCTACAGGAATACTGTCTAAAAATCCATCAGGAGCGTTTATAATTATTACCGTGTCTATAAGCGATGAGCTATCTGTTTGGAGGGAATATTGTAATGTCGAGTCGTAATCGATAATTCTAATAAAGCCATTAGATTCTCCACAGAAAGAATCCATTACTTCAACGGGAACATTACTTAAAGAACAATCCCCATCTTCACAATCTATCAAGCCATCTCCATCATCATCAATATTATTATTACAAATTTCTGTAGTGTCACAATCTGCAAAATATTCAATAGTAAACGATAATTCCATTGTATCGCAAACACCTCTAGCTATTAAAATATAATCCCCTATAGGTAAAGTGTCAGTAGATATATCATAGGATCCTAGGGAGTCCGGCATATTTGTAGGTATTATAAAATAATGCACCATTGAATCTGGATTGACTATCCTTACTTTACCAGTATTAGTATTGCATTCGCTATTTGTTATTTCATAGTCAAAAACCTCTCTTTCACAATTTGACTCATCGCAGCAATCCCCATCTTCACAATCTACCATGCCATCACCATCATCGTCTATGCCGTTGTTGCAAATTTCAATTTGTCCGGAATTATCAGCAGCACCAATGCAAGAGCAATTTTCTGCAATTTCATCATTTGAAGTTGTACTATCTCCATCATCGCAACTTGCACCGACTTGATTCTCTTCAGCACAAAATTGACTGAAGTCTCCAGACCATGGTAGTAGATCATTACCCAAGAAATTATATCCTCTTTGTGCATTACTTGGGGATTGACCCATCTCACATAGTGACCATAAATTTTGATCAAAGCAGCCGCTCAGGTTATTGTTATGGAAATGTGCAAACTCTAGCCTTGTCAAATCACCTAAAGATGATGGTATTTGTCCTTCAAGATTATTGTCATTAAAGTCTACTCTTTTTAAGTTTTGATTATTAAATAACTCCTCAGGAATTTCTCCTGTTAAGTTGTTATTAGATAATGTAAGATTTTGAGAACTTAAATTGCCAAGCTCAGGGGGAATAGTTCCGCTAAGCTGATTCCCATGAAGTTGGAAGGCTCCGTTTTGCAGAGTTAGTAAGCCTAATTCGGCTGGAATCTCACCAACTAAAGCATTGTTTTGTATTGCAAAGTTTTTCAAGTTAGACAATTGAGAAATCCCAACAGGTATTGACCCTTCTAAATTATTATTGAAGAGGGCTAAGTCCGTCAGTTTAGTAAGTTGAGAAATACTATTGGGAATAACACCACCTATTGAGTTGTCATCCATTCTTAATATTTTCAACTCTGATAATTGCGATATTGATTCAGGAATACTTCCGCTTAAGTTTATCCCTCTAAGATTGATAGCTGATACTCTTCCATCAGAACAATCAATCCCAAACCATGTAGAACCATTCCAATTACAAGGATCACATGACACTCCATTAGCACCTTCACTCCACCCATCTCTATCTGTCCAGCTCTCTCCATTAGTACTTGTATAAATATTCATAAGCGTTGCATAGTCAGGATGTGGTTCATCGCAGACGCTTTGGCTATTGCAGTTTTCAATTTCTTCAACTGTGAATCTCTGAATCGTAGTGTCACAATTTTTAAATGCATAAAGCTCATACTCCCCAACTGATAATGAATCATATTCTATTGGATAAGTAGTGCCAGATGTTAGTTCAGATATGAAAGAAAAGTTATCTAAAACTGGACTCAATAATTCTATACTGCCTGTTGGCACATCACAACTTGTTGGAACAATGCTAAACTCAACAATGAGAGAATTTTGACAATCTGAGTCTTCACAGTCCACAAGTCCGTCCATGTCATTGTCTACACCATCATTACATACTTCTGCTATTGAATTGTTTATTCTTTGTGTGCCTATACAATTACAGTCTGCAGTTATTACATCACCTTCTGTATCTGGATTATTGTCATCGCATAGTGTACCAATTGCTAAACCTTGATCTGGACATAGATCCTCCGCATCGCAAACACCATCAGAATCCGAATCTTGAAATACTCCTTCACAATTACAAGCTGTATTGTACACGTCATCAACAGTACATGGATCTCCGTCATCACATGAAGTGCCGATCAAACTATCGTCTCCACTTGAACAATTATCTTCTGCATCGCATATCCCATCTCCATCACTATCTTGAAAAACTCCTTCGCAGTTACAAGCAACAGTATAAACATCATTGATCGTACATGCATTGCCATCATCACATGCCGTTCCTATCAATGTATCATCTCCACTTGGACAGTTATCTTCTGCATCACATATACCATCTCCGTCACTATCAGAATATACACCTGCGCAATTACAGTCAGTTGTATATATATCATTGATCGTACAAGGGTCTCCATCATCACAGTCAGTTCCAATCAAAGAGTCATCTCCCGTTGGACATTGGTCCATGGCGTTACAAACACCATCTCCATCGCTGTCTTCCATTGTGCCAGCACAATCACAAACAGTGCTGTAGATATCATTGGTCGTACAAGGGTCTCCATCGTCACATGCTGTTCCTATGATCCAATCATCTTCGCCTGGACAAGTATCTAAAGCATCGCAGACGCCATCGCCATCTGCATCAGGAGATCCTTCGACTGTTACGACAACACCTGGATAACATCCATTAGCATCTTTATATCCCAGATTATATGATAAAGCTTCTAATCCTGTAAAGACAGGTGAGTTTTGATAATTTACACCATCTAAAGTGTACATCATATCACTGGGTAGACCTGCCACTTCAAATGACCCGTTGTTATAATCAGGACATTCTGAAGGTATCATATTGACTATGCTAACCGTATGAGGATCAACTGTTGTACAGCCATCATCTTGGCAATCTACTAAGCCGTCACCATCATCATCAATGTTATTATTGCATATCTCAGGGCAACCATCTCTTTCTAAGTTTATATCTATAAACTCTATACAACCCAGAGCAGACTTGACTGCAACAACATATGCTCTCGGTGCTAAAGCTGTAAACTGAGTTGAAGATATAAAATTCATTCCTCCATCAATACTATACTGGAAACTTGGGTCAGTTGCAATACCGTAGAATCTGATGATTCCATCATCTCCACCGTTACAAGTAGCATTTGTTACTTCAAGGATTCTATCCAAATTTGCCATAAGGTCTATCAACTGTGCTGTCTGACAGTCTGGATCATCACAATCTAAGAGACCATCATCATCGTTGTCTCTACCATCTTGACATTTGAAAACAGTATTTTCAAAAGGAGAACAATAGTCTGGAAGAAGACCTCTACAATCTGGATCTTTACAATCTATCAATCCATCAAAATCATTGTCCTCGCCATCCTTACATGCAGCATCGCTATACTCCGCGCAAACTATAAATGCTTGACATTCTGGATCAGCACAATCGACAAGTCCATCGCCATCATTATCTCTTCCATCTACACATGTAAAAGGAGAGTTTTCTAAGCATGCAGCGGCACCATCACAACTGCTATCTGCACAGTCTACCATGCCATCGCCATCATTGTCTATACCATCATTACAATCATCACCTCGTTCAAAACAAAGTGTAAATCCAAAACAATCAGAATCATAACAATCGACAAGTCCATCGCCGTCATTATCTGTTAAATCATTACAAGCTAGCAAGGTGTTTTCCTTACAGGTGACAAACTCTATACAATCAGGATCAGCACAATCGGCAAGTCCATCTCCGTCGTTATCAACTCCGTCCCAACAAAGGCTGATAGAGTTTTCCATCTCCATACACATCATATCATTTTCACCAAGTACTTGGATCACTCTTCCTGGGAAGTCAAAGTCAGCACAGATATCATGATTCTCTATACAGTTGACAATCACAAATAGATCAGAAGTACCAGGTCTTATAATGTTAAGATCAAAGTAGTCTTCACTTAGTGGGTTAGAAACCTCGGCGATTAATGTATGTATTCTATATAAGCCTGGTTCAGAAACGATGAAGTTTCTAAACCCTATACTATAATCTACTATCTTAAGATCTGCATTAGTTAAAAAGAAGACTTCTTCAAATCCCATAGGAATTATAGTCCCAGTATTGGACTCCGTAGGCAAGAAGGCTTGACCATCTTTTATACAAACCTCAGTTGGAGGAAGTGGATCTCCTGCATCCGCAGTACATTCAAAACACATCTGAGGGCTCACCACAACGGTATCCATCTGAGTACACGTGTTTGCATCTGTTACAGTTACAATGTACTCTGTAGCAACAGTTGGTGTTACTGTTACAGACTGCATCGTACCCAGCCCTTGGTTCCATTCGTATATAAATGGAGCGGTGCCAAATGATACGGTAGCTGTCAAAGTAGCAGACTCACCAAAATTATTACAAATCATCTGATCTTCTCCAGCGTCTACAACCAATGCCGGTGTGATCTCAACTTCGCAGCTTACAAAATCAGTGATCATATCTGCCACTTGCTGAGGAGGTGTATCAAATTCTATTTGTACATATTTTCGCGGAAGCTGACAACCGTCAAAAGAAGATGCGCACTCTGCTTGAAATAACTGACCGTTAAAAGTCCCTCCAGGCGATGCATAAATACCTAATAACACTTCCTCTGCCTGAGAAGACACACCTACTACTGAGACATCCATATCATAGTTGGCCTTCATGGCATCTATGTTTGTTGTCGGTAAAATCAAAGAACAGTTAGGCTGCTGACAGTTTGATCCAAAACCAAATGCATCAGTCAGAATAACTAAACCAAGATTATTTTTTGGATCTCTATTGAGACTTCCATCTTCTAAGAAAGCCATGATATCACCAATTGCATTATTCAGATCATCACCTCCACCTCCAACGCATATATTTGAACTATTGCGATCTGTACAATACTGTCTATTTATATTTGTAATCTCTGGTACTTGGCCAAATGCATACTCTACCAATGTACTCGTACCATTGCTACCTCCATAGTGCACAACACTTCGTCTTGATGCATTACAAGAATTTCTAATTCCTGCCAGAGACGCTACTATTATATTTTCAAATTGCGCAAACTCATTATCATCGATACTACCAGAGTTGTCAATTAGAAAAATGACATCTGTGAAGGTTGTGTCGGGTTCACAGTCTGGTCCACACATATCAACGCCTATAGTTACTTGGTCTGTCGTCATACAGCCATTCGCATCAGTAATTGTGACGGTATATGTGGTCGTAGTTGTAGGTGAAACTATTGGATTGTTTTCTACGCCAATCCCGTTATTCCATACAGTTAAAAATGGACCAACCCCTCCAGTGATAGAAGCACTGAGTGTTGTCGACTCTCCGAGATCTCCACAAATAGTTCTGTCAGCTCCAGCTGAAACTGAAAACCCAGTGCAACATGCTTCTACAGTAACAGTAACTTGGTCAGTATCTGTACAGCCAATATTATCAATCGCTGTAACAGTATAAGTAGTTGTTGTAGTTGGACTAACAGATTGAGTTGCTCCTGAACCAAGGCCATTATCCCATGTATAAGAGAACATAGTACCGCTACCTGATGCCGATGCCATAAGTGAAGCTGATGAACCAGCTTGATTACAGATTGTAGTATCAAGACCGGCGTTTGCCATTAGGTTATCGCAACATGGGGCTGCATATACTGTGACACTATCTGTTGCTATACATGTATTAGCATCGGATATAGTGACAAAATAGGTAGTCGTATCGGTTGGACTGACTGTTATAGAAGATGTTGTAGAACCGTTGCTCCAAGAATAATTATAAGGAGCTGTGCCCATATCTCCTACTGCTGTCAATGTTGCAGATTGGCTCAGATCAGAACAAATGGATTGGTCCGCACCTGCTTCAGCAACAAGTCCTGTATTGATTATTATTGAGCAACTAACAAAAGAAGTAACTATGGCTGCTAGAGCATCGGGATCGCTGTTAAACTCGACTTCAACATATTTTCGCGGAAGCGTACATCCATCAAAAGATGTTGGACAGGCAGGTGCATATAGGCCTCCATTGTAGGTCCCTCCTGGCGATGAATATAAAGCAAGTGCTGTTTCTTCAGCTTGAGCTGACATACCAACGACAGTGACGTCAACTCCATATTGTGATTTTAGGATATCAATATTAGTGGTTGGCAAAATCAAAGAACAAAAAGGAAAACGACAATCAGTTTCAAATCCGAAAGCATCTGTAAAGATGACCAGAGAGAGATTGTTGGATGTATCATGAGTAAGTGCCCCGCTCTGAAGAGAGTCTAAGATATTGCCTATGGCAAAGTTAAGATCATCTCCACCGCCATCTGTACAATTGTCTGATGCATTACGCGCAAGACAAAACTGTCTGCTAACAGATGGAATGGGCGTATCGGTAGAAAACGGATATTCTATAGCTGTTCCCTTTCCTTCAAATCCACCATAGTGAGCCACGGCTACTTGAGCATCTGAACAATTGGCACGCAAGTCTGCTATCGACGTTGTGATGATGTTCGAAAAGGACACAAACTCAGAATCGTCTATACTCCCTGAGTTGTCAATGAGGTAAAGCACATCGGTAAATATCGTGTCGTTAACACATTGTGCTTGAACGGCTTGATGTCCCAAAAGTAAAAATGACGCTATGGCCAATACTATCTTCTTAATCATAGTAGTATGATCTTGATGTTTTAGGATGTGCTTGCGCACAACCTCAATTAATTACAGATTGATTATGGCTGCTATGAACAGCCGTTTTTTACTGGAGGGATGGGTAAAGACAAAGATAGACAGCATTTAACATATTACATAATTTTTTAATATGTTTTTCATAACAACCTCTTCGCCTCTACTATTTTAAGAAGAGGTTATCTTTGGATATCTATAAAGAAGATTATGAAAATAGCCTTAGCTCAACTCAATTATCACATCGGCAACTTTGACGAAAATGTCAGTAAGATCATCGATCATATCAAGAAAACAAAGGCTGATCAAGTTGATATCGTCTGTTTTGGAGAACTCGCTGTATGCGGCTATCCTCCTCGTGACTTTCTTGAGTTTAGTGACTTTATAAGAAAATGTGATGCGGCAATAGAAAAGATAAGACAAGCCTCTCAAGGTATAGCTGTGGTTGTTGGTGCACCAACGCTCAATCCGGTACCTGAAGGAAAAGATCTGTATAACTCGGCATACTTCATAGCAGATCAAGAGATCTTATACGTGCAACATAAAGCACTATTACCCACTTACGACATCTTTGATGAATACCGATATTTTGAACCTGGTTCAGAGTTCCAGGTAGTAGACTATAAAGGAAAGAAGATAGCGCTCACAGTCTGTGAAGACATCTGGAACATCGGTAATGAAAACCCTCTATACGTTACTTGTCCATTGGATCATCTTATCGAGCAAAAACCCGATTTTGTGATCAATGTCTCCGCTTCTCCGTTCGATTATGATCATGCTGAAGATCGGATCGAGATCTTAAAAGAAAATGCACTTCGCTACAACGTACCACTCTTCTATGTCAATCACGTAGGCGCTCAAACTGAAGTGATTTTTGACGGAGGGTCAATCGTTATGTCTGCATCTGGCAATGTATATGAAGAGATGGCCTACTTCGAAGAAGCTTATGCCATCTACGACCTGGATAGTGTCATCGCTGAAGACCAATCGCTTGAGCAACCAAAAGATAAAATCAAAGAGATTCATGATGGCCTAGTCTTGGGTGTCAAAGATTACTTTGGCAAACTTGGTTTTTCTAAAGCCATCATCGGGCTTTCTGGCGGTATAGACTCCGCGATAACAACCGTATTGGCAGTTGAAGCACTGGGTGCCGACAATGTCAGGGTGATACTGATGCCCTCTCAGTTTTCTTCTCAACACTCCGTTGATGACTCCGTCAAATTATCCGAGACACTTGGCATCCACTACGATATCATCAATATCGAAGAAATATATAAGACCTACATGCATAAGCTCGAACCCATCTTTGGAAATCTTCCATTCAATGTCACAGAAGAAAACCTGCAAGCTCGAGCACGAGGGATGTTATTGATGGCTGTGTCTAATAAGTTTGGCAACATCGTCCTCAACACTTCTAACAAAAGTGAGGCTGCTGTAGGTTACGGCACCCTTTATGGAGATATGTGCGGTGGCTTATCGGTCATCGGAGACGTTTATAAAACGGAAGTTTATGAACTCGCACATTATATCAATCGTAATAGCGAGATCATACCTAATCACATCATTACTAAACCTCCATCTGCAGAACTAAGGCCTAATCAAAAGGATTCTGACAGCTTACCAGATTATGACATTCTTGATGAAATATTAAAACTATATATAGAAGAAAGGCAAGGACCAGATGAGATCATCGCAAAAGGGCATGATCCAGCGCTAGTAAAGCGCATATTAAGATTAGTCAATATCAATGAGTTTAAAAGGTATCAGACCGCTCCTGCTTTAAGGGTTTCATCAAAAGCATTTGGCATGGGAAGAAGGATGCCTATCGTGGGTAAATACCTCAGCTAAACCATGTCATCACTCAAAGACGAAATACTATCTGTAAAAAAGCAGAGCCAAGCATCCAGTATCGCAGCAAGCTTTATCAATCATCAAAATCCCATGCAAGAACTGATGGATTGCTTTTTCTCTGATGATTGGGTGCTTTGTCAAAAATCCTCTTGGCCAGTCACCATGGTGGCAGATCGAGCACCTCAACTTTTAGAGCCCTATCTATCGCAGATGATCGACAACCTTGATAAGCCTCAACATGATGCCGTGATCCGCAATACTGTCAGAGCATGGCAACTCATGGATCTACCTGAAGAATATGAAGGCAAGATATACGATCGTTGCTTTGAGTACTTCGCAGATCCACAATACCCTGTCGCGGTAAGAGTTTTTTCTATGACTGTCTGTGGTAACATAGCGATGAGACATCCTTCTCTCGCCGCTGAGATCATACCTATTATTGAGGACAATTGGGATCATGCTACTGCTGCATGGCGAGGTCGCGGCAAGAAAGAGTTGAAGAGGTTGAATCAAATCATAGAGAAGGTTTAAAAAAGAGAGAGCTACAATTCGTAATAAAATTATAGCTCTCTATTAGTAGCGTGAGGCGGGCTTGAACCGCCGACCTCAGGATTATGAATCCTGCGCTCTAACCAGCTGAGCTACCACGCCAAGTGGTTGCGAAGCGCCTGTCTCGAGCGAAGCCGAGAGCAGATGCCACGCATATTCTGTTTCTTTCGAAACGCGTGCAAATATATACCTCTCATTCACCGCATCCAACCTTTTTCTATTGATTATGTTTGGTTGACAAATCAACTTGTATGGATCCTATCATTTTTGGCCTTGTCGTTGTACTTGCGATGAATCTCTTCATCTTTCCCATAGCCTATAGGCTTCAGACCGATAAGCTTACAGACATAACCTATTCGCTTAGTTTCGCGACGATTGCTGTATATGGCTTTGTAGCAGCACTTGGTACTACGAGCGTAGCCAAGATGATCTTGGCTTCACTGATTCTTATCTGGGCATTAAGACTGGGCGTTTTTTTACTTGACCGAGTCACCAAGATGGGTAAAGACGCAAGATTTGATCAGATAAGGACCAATCCAATGAGATTTTTAAGGTTCTTTCTAATTCAAGCAGTTGCTTCTTGGGTTATATCACTACCCTTTCTTTACAAGTTGTTAGACAGCCCAGGTGAGAAAGCCGGCTTTACTGACATCTCTGCTATAGAGTGGGTTGGCTTTGCTATCGCTCTCATTGGCTTGATACTGGAGACTGTGGCAGACAATCAAAAGATGTCATTCAAGGACCAAAAAAGCAACGCCAGCAAACTCTTTAAAGAAGGCCTATACAAGAACCTGAGATACCCCAATTATACAGGAGAGATCCTCTTTTGGATTGGCATCTTTTTAGCTTGCCTCCCAGTTATAACAGGACTTAAATGGTTGACCATAACAAGCCCTTTGATCATCATCGCCCTTCTTGTCTTTCTTAGCGGTATCCCACCTATCGAAAAATCAAGAAAGAAGAAGTATGGAGATAATCCTGAGTATCAGAAGTACGTTAATAATACTTCAATGCTTATCCCTGGTATCTACTAGATAAGTTGATTCTTTAATCACTTTAATGTCTGATCATTTGTTCAAGCAAATTACCCTTTGCTTTTTGTCGATAGTTGTCATCCTGAGCGCTTGTAAAGAGGATGCTGTGATCGTACCTGATTCTTTCAAACCCAACAACCATCATGAAGCTTATCAACACCAATTAGAAACAACTGGCATTGCAGAAACAACTTTGGGCAAAGAGTGGATCGAAGGTTCTAAGCAAGCCTTGACTCATCCGACTGTCATAGAAACGCCCTTCGCTGAAGAGTTTTACCAAGATGAAAGGTCCATCAAAAGTGTTGGCTATAGACTTGCTGCACTAAGAGGACATAAGGTTACTATCGATATAGCACCTGAGTTAGAATCAGAAGAAACAACTCTATTCCTTCAAGTCTTCAGAGTGGTTAGTGACTCGCTACAACAGTATGAGCACATAGCCAGTAATAGTGATACGCTTAACTTTTTAGAGTTCGAACCTCAGAATGATGATGACTATATCATCAGGTTTCAAACCGAAATATTAAGAGGTGGTAGATTTAATATAAAAGTGAAGAGTATACCAGCTTTGGCCTTTCCTGTATCTGGAAAAGACAAGGCGGCCATCGGAAGTTTATTTGGTGTGCCAAGAGATGCAGGAAGACGAAAACATCATGGCATTGATATTTTTGCAAGAAGACACACGCCTATCGTGGCGCCTTGTGATGGCTATGTTAGATCTACTAAGGAAAACGAACTGGGAGGCAAAGTGGTATGGTTCAACGATACAGAGCGAGAACAAACGATATACTTTGCACACTTACAAGATGTCTTTGTTGCCGAAGATCAGAAAGTTGAAAAAGGAGATACCATAGGGACAGTCGGCAACAGTGGCAATGCAAAAACAACAGCATGTCATTTGCATTTTGGAATTTATAAAAACGGACCAATCGACCCTTATCATTTTGTTGTCAAACCAAGAACTCGTTTTAAAAGAACTTTGTCTAAAAATGAATACATCGGCACCATAGCTCGAACCAATAAAGCGACTCAACTCAAGGTAAATAGCATACTTAGAAAAAGTCCAAAACGTTCAATCCCAGAAAATCAAATAGTCAATGTGCTAGGCACATCTGGGGCTTACTATAAAGTTGAACTCCCTGACTATACTTTAGGATATCTTGCTTACACTGATATTGAAAAGACTAATAGAAAAATAAAGGGGGTCATCAAGGCTACTTCTAAAGACTTATATGTTACTCCCTTAGACAAATCATTAGTTCTAAGCACACTGGAAAATACAAGCAACATAAAAATTCTCGGCAAGCACGACAAGTACTATTATGTCAGCCAAGAAAATCAAACTGGATGGGTCCTATCTGAATAATAACATCTGACATTAAAAGTTAGCTTTGCACCACATTATATGAACTTAATAGAATCTCTCATACCCAGCTCCAATATTAAAGGCCTCATCTTTGACTTAGATGGCACACTTGCCGATACCATGCCCTTACACATCGATGCTTGGTTTGCTACTGGCGAGACATATGGTGTAAACATCACAGCGCAGATGGTAGAAGAGCGAGCAGGAACGCCAACGATACAAGTGATCCAACAACTCAATGAACTTTATAATTGGGATATTGATCCTTCAGAGTTTAGAGAAAAGAAAAACAGTGTTTACTTGGATCTGAAAAAAAACAATGGAAAGATCCAACCTGTACAAAGAGTAGTTGATATAGCAGGGTCTTTTCATGGTAAGTTACCTATGGCGATTGGCACTGGTAGTATACGATACAACGCCTCTATGGCTTTGAAGGATTTAGAAATAGGAGATTGGTTTGAAGCCATGTATACTGCAGATGATGTCATCAATCCTAAACCACATCCAGAGACTTTCTTAAAGTGTGCAGAACATATAAAGATTGATCCTAAGGACTGTCTGGTGTATGAAGATGGTCCATCTGGCATAACTGCAGCATTGGCTGCTGGTATGACTGTCGTCAACGTTGATACATTTGAATTATATCGTCCGTAAGAAACAATAGACCATGTTAAAAATTAAGTCTTTTACTTTCAACGCCTTTCAAGAGAATATGTACATTCTAATTGATGAAGTGTCAAAAGAATGCATCATCATAGATCCGGGATGCAACAACACTCAAGAAGAAAATGAGCTGATCAATTATATTGAAAGCAATGGTCTACAACCCAAAAGATTGATCAACACTCATTGTCACATAGACCATGTCTTGGGCAATCAGCTTATCTCGGACAAATACAGTCTAACACTTGAAGCCCATGAATTAGAAAAACCAGTTTTGGGTATGTGTCAGCAAGTGGGTAGCATGTACGGCATTCCTTACAAGGGTTCTCCTGAGATTTCTACTTTTCATCATGATGGAGATGTTTTTTCGTTTGCAGGAATAGTGATTCAGATTCTCTTTACACCAGGTCATTCTCCGGGAAGCATTTGTCTGTATCTAAAAGAGCAAAATGAGTTGATCGGAGGAGATGTTTTGTTTCAAGGAAGTATCGGCAGAACAGACTTACCCGGAGGAGATCATGCCACACTCATCGGTAGTATCATGACGAAGTTGATGCCATTGCCAGATGAAACGATTGTCTACTCTGGGCATGGGCCTTCTACAACAATTGGAAGAGAAAGGGTGAGTAATCCTTTTCTAAATTAGAATTTGAGTATTCTAACCAAAGTGCTTGAGCATAACAATCTCTTTGGTCTTTAGTGGTCTAAACCAACCACGTGGAAGATCTTTCTTTGTTAGTCCTCCGTAATATACCCGGTCAAGTTTTTCAACCGTATATCCAAGAGATTCAAATATCCTTCTGACGATTCTATTTTTACCCATGTGGATCTCTATTCCAACTTCAGAGTTGTCAGAACCTATGATCCAATCCAAGTCGTCAACTGTAGCTATACCATCATTAAGTTTTAATCCCTTTTTGATCGCCTTCATATGAGCCTCTGTCACCACTTTGTTGAGGACAACATGGTATCTCTTTTTTACACCATGGCTTGGGTGAGTCAGCTTCTTTGCCAGATCTCCATCATTAGTAAGAAGGAGTAGTCCTACAGTGTTTCTATCTAATCTTCCTACAGGGTAGATACGTTGCTTTACTTTCTTTTGAACGATATCAAGGACAGTCTTTCTTGCTTTTTCATCAGAAGTTGTGGTCACAACATTCTTAGGTTTATTCATCAAGATGTAAACCATCTTCTTTTCTGGCACTACTTTTTTGCCCTTGTATATAACGACGTCATCTTTTTGTACTTCGTATGCTGGATTGATCTCTAAAGCTCCATTTACTTTTACCTCTCCTGCTTTTACCAGATCTCCTGCCTTACGGCGAGAGCAGATGCCACTATGCGCTATATACTTATTAAGTCTCATGATGTTATACAATGATATTTATGTCGAGCAAGTTCAATTCTAAATTAGAATATCAACACTCTTTTTAAAACGGAGTCTCCTCTTCACTATTCATCCGCGACTGTCTCGTGATCATGCCTGCCATCGGATCTCTAAAGTCTCCTCCTCCTGGTTGGCTAAACGTGTTGAAGTTCCCTTCTTCAAATCGCACATACTGAGGCACAAATCGCAACTCCACTGTCTCCAAACTACCATTACGGTGCTTAGCTATGATGATCTCTGCAAGATCCTTTGGCTTGTCAAAGTCTTCATCCATCTCATAGTAACCTGGACGATAGATAAACGTTACGATATCCGCATCCTGCTCGATCGCTCCTGACTCTCTCAAATCCGAAAGTACTGGTCGCTTACTTCCTCCTCTGGTCTCAACCGATCTACTCAACTGTGATAGTGCGATAACCGGTACACTCAGCTCTTTAGCTAGCCCCTTCAGTGCTCGAGAGATAGATGATATCTCTTGTTCCCTGTTACCTTTCTTGTTGTTAGGCGAACCTGTCATCAATTGTAGATAATCGATAACCACTAAGCCGATATCATGATTCTGTTTTAGTCTTCGACACTTCGCTCTTAATTCAAATATGTTGATCGCTGGAGTATCATCGATAAACATGGGCATCTCTGCCATGTTATCTACTGACTGGTTAAGCGACAACCACTCTGCATCTGTCAGATCACCGTTACGCAGCTTGTGACTATTGATACTCGCATCCATCGCTATGAGACGTTGGACCAACTGAGTATTTGCCATCTCCAGTGAGAATATGGCTACACCTTTGCCCGCTTTAGCAGCATTTCGCGCAAGCGATAATGTAAATGCCGTCTTACCCATACCTGGACGAGCGGCGATAATGATAAGATCTGATTGCTGCCATCCAGAAGTAACCTTATCTAACTCTTTAAATCCGGTAGAAACCCCAGTGATCGACCCTTCTTTCTGACTGATCGCTTCGATCTCACGTCTTGTCTTGATCGCAAGAGCGCTTAGTTTTTCATAACCTGTGTTCAGGTTGGTATCTGTGATATCGTATAGATTCTGCTCGGCTTCATCCAAGAGTTCAAAGACATCCTTCTCATCCGTATAAGAATCTTTAATCGTCACAGTCGACACCCTGATGAGCTCTCTTTGGATAAACTTCTGGGCTATGATACGAGCGTGGTATTCTATATTGGCTGCAGAGGCTACCTTATTGGTCAACTCAAGCAGATAGTTTACACCACCAACTACGTCAAGTTTCTTTGCTTTCTTAAGAGACTCATGGACGGTGAGCAGATCGATCGGTTGCGATTTCTCAAATAACTCCAACATCACACTGTAGATCTCAGCGTGAGTCTCTTTATAAAAACTCTCGGTTCTTAGTATCTCTATAACTGACGGAAGTCCATCCTTATCCACAAGGATAGCACCCAGAACGGCTTCCTCTAGCTCCAGTGCTTGTGGCATCACCCGACCATAAACCAACGTGTTCATATCAACATCTTTGGTTGTCCCTCCCATCTTTCCTCCCTCTACTGGTTTTAACGGTTTACCCTCTGCCATTCAACAAAAATTCCAACTTGTGACTAATAACTTGACCGGATATCGGTCTACTAAATCGTGTGCGAATCTAACAAGATATTCAAGGTATATGAAATATGTTTCTGAGGCAAGATGTGCAAAGCTATCATGGTTCTCCACAATGACATGCTAGTAAGTGGCTTGTGCTGTGGATAACCTTTTTAAGGCCTTTGTTTATGGGGCTTTTAAGAAAGTAAAGCCTGCGCTAATTTGTTGACAAATAGCCCTTTATATTCTAGTTCTTAACATTGAGATCCATATCCTCATAGAAGCCAAGATCAAGTCCTTTCTGGTACTTTGCTATGATCGCTATCTGTCCCACATGATAACTAAAGTGTTCAGTCACATGAATCAATATACTCAAGACGGTTTCTTCAAATCCCTGCACTCTTATCTGATCTATCAATTGATCTTCTGATACAATAGTGGACAATGCTCGATCTGTTATTAACCTCAGATCCTGTAACTTCTTCATCAGTTCTTCTTTACTGATCTGACTACTTGGATCAAACTCCGCATCACGTACTCTTTGATCTACTTGACCCCCGACGCCTGATCCTATCCATTGTGTCACATTGCCACAGAGATGGAGTACAAGGTTACCTACAGAGTTGGCCGCATCGTTCGGGCTATACCAGACTTCTTCTTCACTGAGTAGTGCGAGCACCTTATTGATTCGCTCTATTCCCTCTTCATAAACTCTAAGGTTAAACTGGTCTTTTACAATTTGTAAAATGGTCATAGTTATGCGTATTCTAAATCAAGTGTTGCCTCTTATAATTGTGGTTTCATTTTGGCCCACTAACGTTAGGGAGCGTAGCTTTGACATGGAAAGATCTACGATGAAACTCTGTTGGTCCTTCTTTGTCCAGTGCTATCCGATGAGCCAAAGTACCATAACCTTTGTTCTGATGCCAACCATAGTGCGGATAGATCTCATTGAGCTTGCGCATGTGATCGTCTCTATAGGTCTTCGCTAAGATACTTGCCGCCGCTATACTATAAAATTTGTTATCTCCCTTAACGATACAATGATGAGGGATGCCAAAGTACGGAGTGAATCGATTACCATCTATCAGCAACAACTCCGGTCTAACACCAAGGTCGCCGATAGCCTTGTGCATTGCTAAAAATGATGCATTGAGGATATTGATTCTGTCTATCTCTTTTTCATCTACAGATTGAACACTATAAGCGATCGCCTTTTTCTGGATATAATCTCTCAGCATCAGCCGGTCTTTTTCTGATACCAGTTTACTATCTCTGAGTTTCTTGTGTCTGAACCCTTTGGGTAAGATGACCGCTGCCGCAAATACCGGACCTGCAAGACATCCTCTCCCAGCCTCATCACATCCTGCTTCTACATATTTTTTAGAATATGAAACTATCATGAGATAAAGATATCTAATTAAGCATTATCATCTTCTTAGAGACGACCTCAATTCCATTGTTGACTGTATAATAATATACACCTGGACCGCCAAGACTCTGTCTATCGATGCTGATGACTTGCTGTCCAGCTTTCATTTTGATTATCAGGTCAACATAGGTTCTTGCTGTGATATCACTTATAGTGATGTGCACCTCAGTATCAAGAGGGACTTCGATATGTATATCCGTTGATTGAGAAAAAGGATTAGGTGTGTTTTGCGCTACGACAAATTGATCCCTTCTTCTTATAAATTCAAGGTTGACGTTTTGAGTCACGAGATCATCAGTATATATTTCCGCCTTTAAGTTGACATTGGATAAGTTGACATGGTCACTTAACCATCCAGATGTTCGCGATTTGAAACTTAGATTTATAAACTCGCTTCCTGATGGCAACTCTACATTTTTCTCAGCTGTACCACTTAAGTAAATGATCCCTTCTTGGTTATCATTATAGTAAACATCTATATCATCGTTCAGACTATTTACATCAGCTAATTCTAGTTGATCAATGTCATACTCTATGGCAAATTGAAATCCTGATAAGTTTAGTTCCTTTCGCATTTTGAATGAAGCACTTATACTTTCTCCTTCATGTAGGTACACATCGTCAGAAAGCATGATCTGAGTGGACCGACTATCAGCAGACTTATACTTGTCTATGACGACTGATCCATCAAGATCTCCTACCTTCATCGCAAGAAGATCAACTTCTGGATGTTCATAAGTGAGATATAGTTCTTTTTCAAGTTGATCATCAAGTGGATATCGATCATCCAAAAACTTGTAATTAGCATCAACAAATCGCCATGCATCATCTCTGTCAAATGTAGATGGCAATCTTAAGATGGCTCTACGGAGATCTATGATATCGGAAGCGGTAACTCGATTGTCTCTATTAAGATCTGCTGCTATGATCTTATAAGGACTTTCTAATCTTAATAATCCGATAATATGCCTTTGTAGTCTAACCAGATCTAAAGTTGTAATCCCATTAAGAGGGTCAGTATCAAAATCAGGCATCAAGTAGTAGTAGTAGTCATTAGCAGCTATCTGTCCTAGCTGATAAGATCCAGAGTTATCAGAAGTATCGCTCCTCATAAGTTCATCAGAAAAGGCCTCATGCAACTGAAGAGAGACATTGGGGACCAATCGACCGTCTTCCGTATAGACCAATCCGCTTACCGAGCCTACTTGATTGTTATTATTAGAGGCTGGACAAACGTTAGCATTGTCTTCTATGTCCACCTTTACAAAAACGTGATCATGAGCATATGTTCCATCTGATAGTCGGATAGCCGCATATACCTTAACTAAGTTGACCCCTTCGTTGAGACAAGTGAAGGTTATGCTTTGCTTGGATTCTTCATATGCTTGATCCTCCTTTGAGATAGATGATATAATCTCATCAGTACATGGATGGTCTGCTTTTGATAGTAAGTCACTAACCCATACTTCAACTATCCCTGTAGAAGAAAGAGTTGTTGATATTCCGTAAGCGATAGGTGTCGGAGCTTTGGCATTTTCCACTGTGATATATTCTATACACTCAGTTGTATTGCCACAGCGATCAACTACCTTCCATGATACTTTGTGTCGACCAATAGGAAGCTCTCCTTCAAAATAAACGGAAGAACTATCTTGATTTGGGCTGGATACTTTATTAAGCGAACCATCATTGTCATAGTCAAACTCAATCGACCATCCTAATTGACCTGTGGCTGTACAATTGTCTGTAGCTTCTTTAGTTAGCCTCACAGATAGAGCATCGCATCCTTCTATCACGCCAGATGCGAATAGCTCTTCGCCATCAGTGCAATTTAGAAATTCGGGTGATTCTTGATCAGATACTTTTATTACTTGATTTCGGGTGACTACCTTTTCTAATCCATCATTACTGCACCAATCGACGATTGTCCATGTTCTTATGATCTTACTACAGGTTCCTGATTGATTATCAGAAAAATCAAAATATTGATCCTCAAATGACACACCAAATAACTCACAAGGTCGATCTTCTATAGTTGGTCTTCCTAGTTGATCAGGACTTATAGAGTTGTTTTGATTACATTCTTCAATTATAATCTCTGGTGTCGGCCATGTTATCGAAGTTGTGTCTAACTCTTTGCCTCCTCTGATCTCTATTGTCTGGGTACAAGACAAGGAGCTATTACCTCCCTGGTCAATCGCAGTAAAGGTTCTGTATATAAATCCTATGCCACATTGGTTTATCTCTTCTTTAGTTTCTACTATGATATCAGGTGATCCACAATTATCATTATAAGTTCCTTCCATTGGTGAATCGGTAAAACTAATCAACAAACTATCATCAATAGGAAGGGCTAACTCTTCCCCTTCTGGTTTCAAACTTCCAAATAGATATCCATAAGGGTCACTACCTAAAGAAGCTACCAAAGGAAGCGCACAATCCACAACAAGATCAGGAGGACAAGATATGATTGGTGCTAACAGATCTTGTACAACTACTTCACCTGTACAGTAATTTACATTGCCAGCGTGGTCTATCGTTCTCAACAAGAGAGCAATCGTCTGTCCTGCATCAGCGCAACAAAAGTTAACAAAGTCTCTCCAAGCAGTATCTTTCTTTGAGCATGAAGACTCAAGTCTTCTAACTTCTAGAGAGGCTATCTCACAGTTATCATATGAGCCAATGTTCAAAGCTTCCACTGGGTATTTTATAATATCCCCTGTTATCGATATAGTTGTATGTTCAAGACATGCCGCAACAGGTCTCACGTTATCTACAACAGATACAATGAGGGTGTCGAGCCCTTCATTGCGACATTGATCTTCTGCAAGTAGAATAATTTTATTTACACCCAATGGTATCGGCAGTGAATCATTAGGAGACAAAAGATCACCGTCCTTAAGTATAGAATACTTAATCGTCTCCACATCTTGACAGTTGTCCTCTACTCGTAGATTAAACTCTGATAACTTAAGATAACCAAAGCAATCATCTAGACTTGTAAATATCTCTATTGTGTCTTGTGGTGAACTTACAGTAGGTGCTGTTTTATCCTCAACTTTTATTCTTTGAATTTTAGAAACCTCTCTTACATCATAACCACATAACTCTTCTGTTATCGTCCAATGTCTTTTTATAATCTTATAACAATCAGTATCAACATCTAACTCATCGCTAAAAGAGGCTGTTATACCGCATTGGTTTTGTTGTGTACCAAGAATAATGTCACCTATACGAGGTTCTCCAAATAATTGAAAACTAAAAGAGTCTGGGTCATAATCTTCGCACGAAATATTTTTATCAAGCGGAAATTCTACTTGTTCATCTTCTAAAAGAGATTCAATATTTGCGTAAGCGATCTCAATAACTTGTACACAAGGGTTAGATAGGTTCCCGGCTTCATCAACAGCAATAAACTCTCTAGTCAAGTATCCTTTGATGAGTGGGTCGTTGCAGACATCTACATAGTCAACATCTTTTACCCTCCATGATATATCACCACAGTCTGCGCCGACATCAGGTCGATACAGATCTAAATCAATCAAACAGCTTAATGATACTGTGTCGACACAAGTGATTATAGGAGCTATGTTATCTGAGATTATAATCACATTTTCGCAACAGATACCAAGATCTGGCTCACATAGCGTGTAGCTGATACTCTGTCCATAATATGGTCCTAATTGAAAAGTATCCCCTCTAAGTGTATCGGTTTCTGATACAACCACGATCATTTCAAGATTAGGAGCACATACCAATAGCTCTGCTCCAACTATAGCCTCTTTTGTAATAGTAGACTGACATAAGCTATCAAGTTCTAATTCAACTGGAGTACAATTTAGATTAGTACTATCTATAGAGCTTACAACTAACTGAAAAGAACATGATGAGACATTATCACTTTTATCTTTTGCTTCATAACTGATCTCATAAGTACCAACACCGATCGCAGCTCCGAACAATGGACCTCCTGTTTGCTCTAATGTTATATCATCACAATTGTCAAAAGCTTGTGGCAATGACCATCCAGCATTTGTCGTACATGAACCAAAGTCAGAGACAACAACATATTGTTGTTCAGGACAAACAAAGATGGGTGCAGAAACATCAGCTGCTTGTATGTTTATTGTATCCCTTACTTCATTGCCACATTGGTCAGCTAATGCATATATAACATGAGACTCTCCTGTTGCAAAATTATAATCAACTGGGCCTGTGTAAGGATATTGATCTAAAACATTATAATCTTTATCTGTCACAGTGATTGTAATAGTTTTATCACTGTGTTGCTCAAGATTAATAGGGACTGAGATGGCTGCAGATTGACTACACTCAATTGCAACTTGAATATTCATATCCTCTACCCCTGACAATAAAAATCCAGTTAGTGTATCTGGAAGAACATTAAAAGAAGTTGACACAGTTGTCGACATGCCACATGAGTCTGTTGCTGTCCATCTGTATGTCATTTCATAAGATCCACAAGGGTCAATTATGTGTTCATCTATCGACTCTATAATCTCTATCCCTTCATCAGATCCTACGGCATTGGTAGCAAGTAATGTTTGGTGTATAGGAAGCGTATCACTTCTGTAAATGTCTGCTATATCTTCTGGATCAAATTGAAATGTCGGTGGCGCTCCATCGGGTACAACATAAAACGTTGTAGTCATCTCAGTCATCATCCCACACGTATCGACAGCCTGCCATCTATAAGTCACGTCATACCCAAAGCAATCATCTTCTTCATATTCATCAATGGTACTGATCATAGTTATACCTTCTGTAGTACCATCAGGATTGACTGCTATTAGGTCAACTAACAATGGAAGTGATTCACCAACTGGTATAGTGTCTATATCAGCAGGTAAAGAAGCAAAGACTGGCCCTCCCGTTTCAGGAACGACTCGGAAACTCCTTGAGATTTCAGTACTTAACCCGCAAGCATCAATCGCTAACCATCGATATGTTACTTCATATCCTGCACAACCGTCTTCAACATAAGTATCTACAGATCTAATCGTTTCAATCTCATGGAGCTGTCCATCTGAGATAGTATCAATAGCTTTCAGCTCTTCCATCTCAGGAAGCTCTTCTCCAACGATGATATTTGAAAGTTCAGGAGGTTGGGGTATTGTTGGAGGAATATCTTTTGCAAGAATGACAGATACATCACATGTTGAGATGATCTCTCCTTCTTCAGTAGCAACTTTAATCTCAACAAATAAGTCTTCACTTACCTCCGAACCTGGAGGAGGCATTTGCATCAGCGTATACTGATCTGTTACATCGACTGTTGGAGAGACACATGTGTCTTCAAGTGATACGCCCAATGTGAAATCAGGCAATATATAAAGACACTCAAGATTCTTACGAAGCTTAAACTCAACAGGACATGAGATCTTTGGTGCGCAAACAAACTCGCTACATGATTCTCCTGGCGTAGCGCTAAGTTCTATAATGTTGTCGTCAAAGGCGTTTGTCTTACACACCAGAAAAGAAATCGTATCTCCAGCTTCGAGCCCAGAGGTATTGATCTCATAGCGATCACTATGTGTAGCTGATTCTGGTAACTCTTCACATGACTCTGCATAAAAAATATCGACAAGATCCCTTTCCTCTCTCCACCATCTTTCAGTCAGAGTAATGTTAGGACATTCAAGTAGGTCTGTATTGGCGTCTTTAGTCTTTCTCATAATGACATGAAAAAGCTCACACCTTTTGATTTCCTCGCTACATCCACATAACTCTAACCCAAGCCCTGTTGGAGTATAACCAACAGATAAGTCCATATAGTAGCCAGTCCCGCAAGAGGTTAAGTCCTGTGCCTGAACACATAAGGACCATAAGATCACTAATAGAAGTGACCAAGAGGTACGCTGCACTATGGGGATAATAGCGTTTACTGTTTTCTACGGATATAAGAAATATAGGACTATATCTCTCGGGAGAAAGGTTAATAACAGGTATGCTGATCAGTCAGGTAAAACTGAAAATCAAATATATGAAATAATTATATATGTAGTTGTTTTATACTCACATATATGAGCGCTTTTTCATTCGCTATAACCATGGAACAAAGTGAACGAAGTAGCACTTATCTTTGTCCGACATTTTAAGTATTTTGGCATTCTCGATGCTCGTCATATGAAGAATAAAGTTGTTGCAGCACTATTAGCTTTTGTGGGCGGATTCCTCGGCCTGCATAAGTTTTACTTAAGAGATTCTGGTGCAGGGATATTTTATATATTTCTCACAGTCATGACAAGTAGTTTTTTCCCTATATCAGCGATCCTTGGCTTTATCGATGGGCTTAGATATCTGATGATGCCGCCAGAAGAGTTTGATCGTAAGTTTAACAAGCGATATAAGCGACAAAGACCAACTCGAAAGAAAAACTCAAGAGTTGAAAGATACGAATCTCGAAAAACGAAGAATAGAGGCGGAGGGAGAGTGCGTTCTAATCCATTTAAAAAGAGTGGACTTAAAAAATACAAAGACTATGATATCGAGGAAGCGATAGAAGACTTTCATAAAGCACTAAAGATTGATCCTAAGGATATCTCGATCCACTTTAATCTAGCTTGTGCTTACTCGCTAATGGAGGATAAAGAGAAGGCATTCAAGCACTTAGAGTTGGCTGTAGCCAAAGGCCTCAAAGACACTGGACGCATCATGAATCATGATGATCTTGCCTTCTTGAGGATCCAACCAGAGTTTCAAGACTTTAAAGTGAACGGATTCAAACTAGTCCGAAGGGTACAAAACAACCCAGAGCGAGGTGAAAAGCCCATGGATGACATTCTTTTAGCTCAGCTCAATAGACTAATGGAGCTAAGAAAGAAAGGTGTACTAACAGAGCAAGAGTTTCTGAGAGAACGTAAGAAAGTACTATTGAGATAAACAAGTGAAAAGATATATCGACACGGTTTTAGGTCTCATTTTTCCTAACCTCTGCTATGCTTGTCGCGAATACGAACCACTTAATAATCAACTTTTCTGTCTCTCTTGTCAAGAGCGATTACCATATGTAGATTCTCCAAAAGATGCCTTTGCTGCTCTAGAAGGAAAGGACTTCTTCCCAGATGAAATTACTGACTACAGTGCACTCTTTTACTTCACCAAAGACTCTCATGTAGCAGAAATGATCCATCGGATCAAGTACGAAGGGCAGTTTCGCATGGCCAAACATCTTGGTACACTGTTGGCAGAAAAAGTCTTCCACGATCAAGACTTATCTAACTATGTCATTGTGCCCGTTCCTATTCACAAGAAAAGAAAAAGAGAACGCGGCTATAATCAAGCAGAAGAGATAGCTAAAGGGTTTGCTTCAGTGAAGAACATCCCCATCATTAACAATCACTTAATCAGGACTAAACACGATAAGTCTCAGACAGCCAAAGATAGAAAAGAGCGATCAGAAGCACTTAAACATTCGTTTGGCCTTGATAAAAACGAAGAACACTTAAGTCATATCATCCTGATAGACGATGTGATCACAACTGGATCCACTATCAGCGCTTGCTATGCTCAGCTCATCAAGAAGTCCCCTACTAAAGTAATCGTTACATCGCTCGGCGTAAGTATATAATTGACTATTGGGGCTCATGCTGGTTTTCTATTACCTTGCGGCTCTGAAAGCGACACGTTATGTATCCCAATTTATCCTATCTACTTCATGATCTTTTTGGCACAGCTAGGGACAATGCCTTTTCTATAGTTCAGATGTTTGGCCTCATGCTGGGCTTAACATTTCTTACGGCTGCCTACATTTTATATAAGGAGCTAAAAAGAAAAGAAGCAGAGGGACTCTTGATACCGATTACTTCTGAAGAACAAGTTGGTACAGGAGCGAAGTGGAGTGAGGTATTACTCAATGGATTATTTGGATTTATCCTTGGTTTTAAGCTACCCATCATCATGGGAGATTTTGCTGCATTTAAGGATAACGCTGCAGGGATGGTTTTCTCAAGTCAAGGCAACTGGATGATTGCCGTGCTTGGATTGGCCGCTTTTGGTGGCTATACATTCTGGCAAGGTCAAAAAAGCAAATTAGAACAACCTAAGATTGTAAAAAGAGTAACGTACCCTTATCAAAGAATCGGTGATATAACCGTGATTGCTGCTATTTTTGGATTACTTGGCGCTCGACTTTTTTCTATTTTAGAAAATCTTGATTCATTCTGGAGCGATCCTATTGGTCAGCTATTTTCAGGTAGTGGATTGACAATCTATGGAGGACTCATCTTAGCCTTTATCGCTAACTATATCTTTGTAAAGAGTCATAAGATACCACCGATCCATGTGATGGATGGTATAGCGCCAGCGCTGATCCTTGGCTATGCTGTAGGCAGATTAGGATGTCAGCTATCTGGAGATGGAGACTGGGGTATCATCAATGAACTGGCAAAACCGGGATGGTTTATATTTCCTGATTGGATGTGGTCATATGACTATCCGCACAACGTGCTCAACGAAGGCGTTGCAATAGAAGGTTGTACTGATAAGTATTGTAGAAAATTAGGGGCTGGTGTGTTTCCAACACCCATTTATGAAGTTATAGGAAGTGTTTTGATTTTTATAATTCTTTGGGTGCTTAGAAATAGAATCAAGTTTACAGGTTTTATATTTTTCTTGTACGCTATGTTGATGAGCGTAGAGCGGTTTCTAATAGAGTACATACGTGTTAATCCGAGATATGACTTTCTTGGTTTTCAATTATCCCAAGCACAGATTATATCTATCGGCGTGTTTGTAGCAGGAATTATCGGGATGATTTACTGGTATAATAGAAGAGACAAGCCGGTCATCATGACTGCTTAAAAAAGTTACTTCTTCTTTTTATAATCTCCGCGACGTATAGCTTCGATGAATTTTTTCCAAGAAAGAGGATTAAATATGTTCTGTGGTCTAAACTGACCAGCAGAATAATATGCTTGAGCAGTCTTTTGTAATTCTACTCGAGATACTTCTGTTCCATCTACTGGAAGTACTTGCTTTAGGATTTCTAATTTGGCTGGTGACAGGTTTTCATATGCTATGTCTTCGAGATAGTTATCAACTTCTAGGGCCAAAAATTCTATTTCAAAAAAGTCGCGATCCGGCCATGGAGCGATAACCGCTTCTGGCAAGAACAGCGTATCTTTTTTAAGGATGATATCTTTAGAGATTAAGGTCCCATCAACATTATTAGGCACTTGATACTCCTGATTTATAAATCCTATTCTACTGAAGATAACAACTTCATTCTCCCTTACAGGCAATGAGTAAAAGCCATCTATCCTACAAACTGTTCCTCTACTGGTTCCTTTAACAGAGACATTGGTATAGAGTGGCGTAACTCCTCGCTCATCTGCAATCTGACCAGAGAGCTGAACAACCTTAGCCTCATCTTGGGCAAACAAAGCTCCTGATAGAAGTAAAAAGCCAAGGAGTAAGTAGGATTTTAATGATGACATCTTAAACAAAGTTAAGCATTAAACGCCTCAACCATGCTCAAGAACCATCGCAATTGACTTTTAACAGGCATTTAACGCCTATAATGCAAGTGCATGCTGTAACACTTCTTCCATTTTCTCGACGTAGATAAACTCCATGTCTTTTATAAATTCTGGCAGAATCTCATCTATATGCTTTTGATTCTCGGCACATAGCAAGATTTTTTTTATGCCTGACCTCTTGGCGGCCAAAATCTTTTCTTTGATACCCCCAACAGGCAGTACTTGTCCTCTAAGTGTTATCTCTCCGGTCATCGCCAAATAAGGTTGAATCGGCTTATTCTTAAGAATCGAAGTGATAGCAGAAAGCATCGTAACCCCTGCGCTTGGTCCATCCTTAGGTATTGCCCCTTGCGGCACGTGGATGTGAAGATCATTTTCTTCAAAGACCCTATGGTCGATGCCTAAGGACTCAGCATTGCTCTTGATGTAGCTAAGTGCTGTCGTGGCAGACTCTTTCATGACGTCTCCGAGATTTCCCGTAAGGGTGAGCTTGCCTTTTCCTTTACTTATACTCGCTTCTATATAAAGTACATCACCACCGACTTGGGTCCAAGCAAGACCAACGGCTATCCCTGGTATCTTAAGCTTCGCGTATTTGTCTCTTGAGAACTTAGATGGTCCAAGGATAGTAACCAGATCTTCTCTTTTGATCGTTACTTTCTCTTCTTCATCCATAGCGATCCTCTTGGCCGTATGCCTCATTACACCTGCAAGACGTCTACTCAAAGATCTTACTCCAGACTCTCTTGTATAATCTTGGATCACCTGTTCGATCACAGTCTTGGACAGATTGATGTGCTTAGCTTTTAAGCCATGTGCTTCTCTTTCTTGAGGGACTAGGTGCTTCTGCGCTATATGTAGCTTTTCTTCTGTTGAGTATCCACTGATATGGATGATCTCCATACGATCAAGAAGAGCCGGTTGAATAGTATTTAGAGAATTTGCAGTAGCGATAAACATCACCTTCGAGAGATCATACTCAAGATCAAGGTAATTGTCATAAAATGTACCGTTCTGCTCCGGATCCAAAACCTCCAATAGGGCCGACGAAGGGTCTCCACGAAAGTCTTTTCCAATCTTATCTATCTCGTCAAGGATAAATACTGGGTTAGAAGAACCCGTCTTCTTTAATGACTTAATGATACGACCAGGCATCGCACCTATATATGTCTTGCGATGTCCTCTTATCTCACTCTCGTCATGAAGCCCACCAAGTGACATCCTAACAAAGTTTCTCTTTAACGCCTTGGCTATAGACTTACCCAGAGAAGTCTTACCCACTCCTGGAGGACCCACGAGACAGATGATAGGAGCTTTCATATCTCCTTTCAGTTTCAGAACTGCAAGGTGCTCAATTATGCGCTCCTTAACTTCTCTTAAGCCATAATGATCTTTGTCCAAGACCTTACGAACTCTCTGAAGATCGAAGTTGTCCTCTGTGTAAGTCTCCCATGGGAGATCTAACATCATCTCGAGATAATTGAGTGTTACGGAGTATTCTGCAACTTGAGGATTGATTCTCTTTGCTTTATTGAGTTCTTTTAAGAATTGATCTTTAGCATAAGTTGGCCACTTTTTGTCCTTTGCTCTCTTCGCTAATTGGTTGATCTCAGCTTGCTGAGGGTTCTGGCCTAACTCTTCTTGTATCGTCTTTAGCTGCTGATTCAAAAAGTAATCGCGCTGTTGTTTTTCTATATCTGTTCTAACCTTGTTTTCAATCTTGGATCTCAACTCAAGCAGTTGGAGCTGAGCATCAAGATGAGACAGCGCCTTTTGACCTCGATCTGAAGTGTTAGAGATCTCCAACATCTCTTGCTTCTGAGGGACATCGAGATTAAGATTAGATGCGATGAAGTTGATCAAAAATGATGGACTTGACATATTGTCAAGCATAGATGACGCTTCCGATGGTATCTGTGGAGAAAGTTCGATGATCTTTGATGCTTTATCTTTAATGGAAGCAATCACTGCTTCAAACTCCAGTTTATCACTTGCTTCTATGTCATTGAGTATCTCAAAGTCTCCTCTTAGATAAGGGTCATCTTGCGTTAAAACTGACTTTGTACATCTGATCCGACCATGCAGGATAGCTGTAGTACTACCATCAGGCATCTTCAACATCTTGATGATCTTAGCTATGGTACCAACTTCATATAAATCCTCAGACGCTGGGTCTTCGTTTTCTACATCCTTTTGTGATAAGACGGCTATATACTTACCATCATCATGGGCCTTCTTTACTGCCTTGATAGACTTATCTCTTCCTATGGTTATGGGAAGTACAACCCCTGGGTACAATACAGTATTCTTAAGGGCTAAAATAGGAAGGTTGTCAGGGTAAGTGACATTCTTATCCTCTTCGTCTCCTGCATTAAAACTAATAATGGGAGGAAACTCTGAATCGTCAGAAAGGTGGTCAAGAAAGAAAAGATCGTTGAACATATAATGTTGTTAGTCGGAAGATACTATTGTCAATATCTATTCCACTCATGAAAACGAACTTAATCCTGCCCGTATGTCACAAAATACCAAGAAAAAGGGATCAATTCAGCCAGATTGGCAGATGAATCTATGCTACTGTGTTTCCCAATTGTATGATCTCCGCAAATACGCCAGCCGCTGTAACATCAGCACCAGCGCCTGGTCCTTGTATCACCAGCGGCCTTTCTTTGTACCTCGCTGTATGAAAGACGATCATATTATCAGTACTTGCAAGATTATAAAATGGGTTTTCTTTAGTAACCATTTCTAGATTAATAGAAGCAAGTCCGTCCTTTAAAGATGCAACATATCTAAGTTTTGCATCCTTAGCGTGAGCCTCTTCAATTAAACTTCTGAAGTGCTCATCATGTCTGTCCAACTCTTTGAAAAAGCTATCTATTGTTTCTGCTTCCATACATGCTTCTGGCAGAAGCGGCTCTATAGTTACGTCTTCAGATTCTATTTTATAACCTGCTACCCTACTTAAGATTATAATTTTTCTTTTGATATCAAGGCCAGAAAGATCATCTCTTGGGTCTGGCTCTGTATATCCTTTTTCTCTTGCCTCAATGATTAACTCCTTAAAGCTTTTAGAGGGATCATAATTATTGAAAATATAGGAGAGAGATCCTGATATAACAGCTTTTATACTTTCTACGACATCACCACTCCTTACTAACCCATCAAGAGTAGAAAGAACTGGAAGCCCAGCACCAACATTGGTCTCGTATAAGAAGTGAACATTGTGCTTTAGCGCAAGCATATGCAAGCCTTTATAACTATCATAACTGTCTGAGGCTGCTACTTTGTTAGCTGTTGTAATTGATATGTTAGATCGCAGCACTCGCGCATAGTGATCCTTGATATTGTGATTGGCAGTACAATCTATAAAGATTGAGTTTGCAAGATTATGGTTTTGGATGTTTTCAACAAAGGTCTCAAAAGTCATTTCCTCACCGCTATCTAAAAGAGCTTCTTTCCAATTAGAAAGATCGAGACCATTCTCATCAAAAAGCATCTTTTTAGAATTAGCAATTCCATTGACTCTAATATCTAACCTCTTACTTTCTAAAAGTGAAGTGTGTTGTTCTTTTATTTGTTTCAATAAAGTACCACCTATCAAGCCAACACCTACAAGGTAGAGATTAAGTCTCTTGTGGTCTGATAGAAAGAAAGCATCATGTACAAGATTCAAAGCTTTATGCTCGTCTTTTCTTTTTATTGCAAATGAAATGTTCAACTCAGAAGACCCCTGAGCGATGGCTATTACATTGATTCCATTGTTTCCAAGCGCCTTAAAAAGACTACCACTTACACCTGGGACACTTTTCATTTTCTCTCCGATTACCGCAACCAATGAAAGTTCTCGTTCAGCTTTAATCGGCTTAACAAGAGCGGATTCTATCTCTTTTTGAAACTCTTCTGTGATACATGATAATGCTCTCTTGGTATCAACTTCTTTCACAGCAAAGCAAATCGAATGCTCTGAGGAAGCTTGAGTGATCATAACAATATTGACTTTGTCTCTACCCAAAGCAGAGAAAAGTCTTGCTGCTATACCTGGTGTGCCCATAAGACCACTACCCTCCAAAGTGATCAAAGCAATATCGGTAATAGACGTTACTCCAGTGATTTTTCTTTTTCCTGAAACCGAGACATCATCATTGATTAACGTTCCCTCAAAAGTTGGATTGAAGGTGTTTTTGATATAGATCGGTATTGATTTGCTCAACGCAGGCTGTATAGTTGGTGGATAAATCACTTTTGCTCCAAAGTGAGACATCTCCATGGCCTCATCATAACTCAATTGAGGTATAGTGTAGGCGTTCTTGACAATTTTAGGGTTAGATGTAAGCACACCGTCTACATCTGTCCAGATCTCTAACACTTCAGCACTCAACGCACTTGAGATGATAGCAGCTGTATAGTCTGATCCTCCTCTACCAAGTGTAGTTGTGAGTCCACCAACATCAGAGGCGATAAATCCCGTTACAACCTGGATCGTTCCTTTGTTAGCCCTATAATGAGCCTGGAGTAACTCTTCAGTGATATCATGCTTCACCTTTGCTTGTCCGAAATCTTTATTTGTCTTTATGACTGTCCGTGCATCTAAGCTCGCTGCCTTTATCCCTATCTTTCTGAAGTAAGCTGCTATGATGATTGAAGAGTTGAGCTCTCCAAAACTGAGGATATAGTCCATGGTACGGGGGGAAGCCTCTCTCACAAGGTGAACACCTTTCAGCAGATCTTTTAAAACATCGAAGTTTTCCATGATCTGCTCATGCGTCTTTTTATCGCTGCCCAATAAGCCATTAGCAGCATCTTGATGCCTTTTTCGTAACTGCTTATATGTTTCTATATATTCTTCATTGCCCTGAGCAGCTTGCTTGGCGCATTCTATCAACACATCTGTAACGCCTCCAAATGCCGAAAAGACAATGGTCAATCTTTCTTCTTTCGCATACCGCTTTGCTATAAGCGCACCTATACTGCGTATACGCTCTGGAGTGGCAACACTTGTACCTCCAAATTTCAATACTTTCATGATGATCTACGTTATTGTCACGATGCTAACATCGCACCGCACAAATGTAGATAGTTAGGAGCATTAATCATGCCGATCGATTCATGTCATTCTGTCTTCTTTTGATCATTTATCCAAAGCGTTATGGCATCATAGATAGACGATGGCTTACCTTTGAAGCTTTTCGTGACAGCATGGCATAAAACAGCGAGATTGGAATAATTATCGCAAGAGTCAAAGCATAAAAGAATTACATGTTCAATATAATCAAGAAAGTATTCGGTACGAAGCACGATAGGGATGTTAAAGCATTTAGTGGTGTGATCGAAGAAATCAATGATCACTTCACCTCATACCAGTCTATCAGCGATGATGACTTACGTAACAAGACACTCGACTTTAGAGCCAGAATAGCAGAGCACCTTAAAGGTATAGACGAGGATATAGAGGCTCTTAAAGCGGAGATTGACGCTGAGGCAAATATTCTTTTAAAAGAAGATAAGTACAACGAAGTCGATGAGCTCAAGAAAGAAAGAGATGAAGCGTTAGAGCAAATTCTCGCTGAGTTGTTACCTGAAGCCTTCGCCGTTGTTAAAGAAACAGCGAGAAGATTTAGTTCTAACGATAGTATAACCGTAACCGTTACAGATCATGATAGAGAGATGGCAGCATCTCGAGAACATGTTACTATAGACGGTAATCAAGCAACATGGCAAAGCACATGGAAAGCAGGAGGCGCAGATGTAACTTGGAATATGGTACACTATGATGTACAGCTCATAGGTGGTAATGTGCTGCACAAAGGAACAATCGCTGAGATGCAGACGGGTGAAGGAAAGACACTAGTTGCAACTCTACCTGCCTACTTAAATGGCCTAAGTGGGCAAGGAGTCCATGTGATTACTGTCAATGATTACCTAGCAAAAAGGGATAGCGAGTGGGTAGGACCGATATTTGAGTTTTTATATCTGACTGTAGACTGCATCGATAAGTACAAACCGCACTCTCCAGGAAGAGTGAATGCTTATAAGTGTGACATCACATACGGAACCAATAACGAATTTGGTTTTGATTACTTAAGAGACAACATGGTACGTTCTGAGTCAGAACGCGTACAAGGCAAGCATCACTTCGCCATGATAGATGAGGTAGATTCTGTCTTGATCGATGATGCAAGAACGCCACTTATTATATCTGGGCCAGTACCTAAAGGTTCTGAAGAGCAAGAATATCAAGAGCTAAAACCGAAAGTAGAAAGACTAATCGCTGCACAAAGAAAACTCGCAACTTCCTATTTGGCAGAAGCCAAAAAAGGTTTTGCCGCAGGCGATAGGGGTTATGAAGAAGGAGAAACTGGGATGAATCTTCTACGTGCTTTTAGAGCACTACCAAAGTATCGTCCGTTGATTAAGTTCTTAAGTGAAGAAGGTGTAAAAGTAACTTTGCAAAAGGCCGAGAACTTTTATATGCAAGAGCAGTCCAAGAGGATGCATATCGTTGATGAGCCATTGCTTTTTACAATTGATGAGAAAAATAGAAATGTAGAGTTAGCAGAAGGTGGTGCAGAATTTCTTGCAAAAGGAGAGGCAGATGCACAGTTCTTTATCATGCCCGATATCACATCTGAGATGCAGATGTTAGATGAAAAAGGAAAGGAAACTGGAGAAGATCTATCAGAAGCAAGGACCAACTTGATCCAAGATTATTCTATAAAATCAAGACGGCTACATGCAGTCAGTCAACTCTTAAAAGCATACACCCTTTTTGAAAAAGAAGAAGAGTATGTTGTTATAGATGGCAATGTAAAAATTGTAGATGAGCAGACAGGTCGTATGATGGAAGGGCGTCGATATTCTGACGGACTACACCAGGCGCTTGAGGCAAAAGAAAATGTAAAAGTAGGAGATATCACTCAGACATATGCAACGGTGACTTTGCAGAACTACTTTAGAATGTACCATAAGCTCTCTGGAATGACTGGTACAGCCGAGACTGAAGCAAAAGAGCTTTGG
>CALIHL010000111.1 GCA_938022935.1 uncultured Saprospiraceae bacterium | reverse complement strand
GCGGGCCTGATTATAACGACTACTATGCTGCAGCACAATATCAGATGGAAGCAGGGAAAGAGTATGATAAAGGATTAACTTGGATTAATAAGGCCATAGAAGTAACAGATGAAGTGACTTGGTGGGATCTTCGTGTAAAGGCAATCCTACTGATGGAATTAGGAAGAAAGGAAGAAGCGCGTAAGTTGGCGAATGAGGGATTTATGATGGCTCAAAATGTAAAAAGAGCTTTTGGGATTAGCGAGTTCAAAAAGATATTGAAGAAGTTGGGATCGTAACCAACTTTGAAAGGCCAAAGTATTTCTTTTCTAAACACTAAGAGATCGCATCTCTCAACACCATCAGTCGCTTTTGTATCGCTTTTAGTTTTAGCTTAAGATCAGTCTTTGATGAGGATGACCTTCCTTTAGTAGATAACTCTTTGCGCGCACCATCAATGGTAAATCCTCTCACCTTTACCAAGTCATAGATCTTGTTGATGTGTTCAACATCTTTGACCGTATATCGTCTGATTCCTCCACGATCTTTGCGCGGTTGGATCTCCTTAAACTCTCCTTCCCAGTATCGTAACAAAGACTTCGCTACGTCAAACATCACACTTACCTCTGCGATCGTATAGTATCGCTTTGTTAATGTGCTGGTATCTACCATAGTTGTTGTTGGTGTCATGGTCTCAAGCTTAAAATAGTCCGTGTATCTGAGCGTCTATCTGTTCTAGAACTGTGGCAAAGTCCTCTGGATTGTTCTTAAGGTCCATCTTATCGATATCTATAATGAGCTTCTTGCCTTCGTCAAAGTTCTTGATCCAGTTCTCGTAACGATCGTTGAGATTGCGGAGGTAGTCCAAACTCATGTTGCCTTCGTACTCGCGCCCACGGGCTTGTATATGTGATACAAGGGTAGGGATGCTTGCTCTTAAGTAGATCAGCAGATCAGGCGGCCCGGTCTGTGATAGCATGGACTTAAAGAGAGAGAAGTAATTGTTGAAGTCGCGTTGCTCCATCAACCCCATCTCGTAGAGGTTAGGCGCAAAGATGTACGCGTCTTCATATATCGTACGATCTTGGATGACGACCTTATCACCTTGTTTGATCTCAAGAAGCTGATCATATCGACTATTAAGAAAATAGATCTGGAGGTTAAACGACCATCGCTTCATGTCGTGATAGAAGTCATCAAGGTAAGGGTTGCCTTCGGTCTCCTCATATTGCACCTCCCACTTATAGTGCTTGGAGAGTTTCTCGCAAAGAGTTGTTTTCCCTGCTCCAATATTTCCTGTCACAGCAATATGACGTAGCTCGCTCAAGTTGTTACATTTACAGTGCCTTGTGGCTGGATAAGGTCCGTTAGGCTATTACTTTCATCCGTATGTCTAATCAAAGATGACTAAAATAGACGATAAGTTAATTTCAAAGCTTGAAAAGCTGTCAAAGCTTAAGCTAAATAAGGAAGAAAAGGTGCAAATCTCCAGTGATTTGGAAGATATAGTACAGATGTTTGACAAGTTGCAAGAAGTGGATACGACCGGCGTAAAGCCAACGAGACACATCACAACCCACCAACATCCGCTAAGGCCAGATAAGGTGGGCAACGAGTTGACACCTGAAGAGGCCTTACACAATGCGCCAAAGACACATGAACAGTTTGTCGCTGTGCCTAAGTTCTTAAAGCCTAAGTAGCGATTGCTTTTCTCTCTGATGATCAGAAGTGATTATTGTGAGTGGTTACACAACCTTTATTCACATTTATTCGTCTTACTATATGTAGTATTTGCGAAAGCGGCATCTCTACTGTAGCATCAACCTAAGGCATCAACAAAAAAGATAAAATCAACATGGATCCAATCATCAAGATAGACAACCTCGCTAAGACATATATCATGGGCTCAGAAGAGGTCCGCGCGCTCAAGACGATCACAACTTCTATCAATAAAAACGAATACGTCGCGCTTATGGGACCTTCGGGCTCAGGAAAGTCTACATTGATGAATCTCCTCGGTTGCTTAGATACACCATCATCAGGAAGCTACGTACTAAATGGTTCTGACGTCAGCAGTATGGATGATGATGATCTGGCTGATATCCGTAACAAGGAGATTGGGTTTGTATTTCAGACATTTAACCTGCTACCAAGATTGTCATCATTGGAAAATGTTGCCCTGCCATTGATCTATGGAGGTAAGAGTAAAGCGCAGCGCACCGAGCTGGCAGAAGAAGCGCTCAGCAAAGTAGGTCTGAGTGATCGTATGGATCACAAGCCTAATGAACTATCAGGTGGACAACGCCAGAGAGTAGCCATCGCTCGTGCCATCGTTAACAACCCTGCACTTATCCTTGCGGATGAGCCTACGGGTAACTTGGATACCAAAACATCGATCGAGATCATGTCAATATTTGAGCGTATCCATGACTTGGGTAATACGATTATATTAGTTACACACGAACCTGATATCGCCGAGCATGCGAGTAGGATCATCAGACTGCGTGATGGACTTGTTGAGTCAGATCAGATCAATGAGAACGTCGTAAAGGCTGCCGATCCAACACATAAGTACAACTTATCTTAATCTACAACTCACTACGTGAAGATATATACCAAGACGGGCGATAAAGGGCAGACCTCTCTCGTGAGCGGCAGACGAGTCTCAAAGACTGAAGCACTCATCGAAGCATATGGCACAGTCGATGAGCTTAACGCTTACATTGGTGACTTACTCAGTGTCTGTCAAGCAGAAGATGTCATCAAGGACCTCACTTATATACAACATATACTTTTTAATATTGGGTCATTATTGGCTAAGGATGGTATGGAATTAGCCGACTATCCGATGCTCAAAGATCAGGACATCACCTATCTGGAGGAGCGCATCGATATAATGAATGAGTCACTGGAAAAGATGACAGCATTCATACTGCCCGTAGGAGCACCTACCATATCTAAGGCACATATCTGCCGTACAGTCTGTCGTCGTGCAGAGCGGCGCGTGATTGCGGTAGCGGATGAGGATATGACCTTGATCATCCAGTATCTCAATAGATTGTCAGATCACTTGTTTGTCTTAGCACGGTACTTTCATCATATAGAGCGGATCCCCGAAGTCAAGTGGGATGGCACGCACAGGGACAAGATATAAGCCTCTAAACCGCATCATTAAGGGTTTGCCAGTATTCTTTATTGGATCTAAGCGGGATAAGCACACATAAGAGTTGTTAAAGAGTCATTAAAACCTCACTTTCGTAAATAATTTGAACGAATAGTTGTTTATACTACTATAAGCTTATAACTCACGACGATACACACTCACTATGTATAGATATTTACTTGGGGCCATCATGGTGCTATTTTCTTCAGTTTCAGTACTTGCTCAAGCCGACATCGAGATCGACATCAAGAACTACGAATCAGACACGATGATCTTAGGCTACTACTTAGCCGATAAGATGTTGGTCAAAGACTCTATCATCCGTAAGGAAGGAGAATCAACGTTCAGATATACTCAAGATACACTGATGGATCCAGGTATGTATATGGTCGTCTCTGTACCAGAAGGTATGTTCTATCAAGTGTTAGTTGGAGAAGATCAAGAAGAGCAAAACTTCAAAGTGATCATCGATACACTGACAGAGCAGGAGATCTTCTTCGATGGCTCTCAAGAGAACTATATCTTCTATGAGTACCTCAACTACATCACCGCTTCACGCAAAGAAGTAGCACGTCTTGATGACGTATTATCAAGGACGGATACGGTCTTAAGAACCGTAAGAGATCAGCTGGAAGAAGACAAGGTGATGTTGGACATCATGGTCAAGCAAAAGCAAAACAAACTTTTAGAAGAACATCCTGAGAGCATCGCTGCTATCCTTGTGTCTTCTAATCTTCCATTTAACTTCCCAGAGTTTACTGGGACACCAGAAGAGATCCAAGACAAGCGGTATAGACATTATAAGTCAAGATACTTTGACAATATCAATTTAGATCACCCAGCGGTCCTAAGGACACCGGTGATACACCAACGCATAGATTACTACTTAGATAACTTAACACTTATAGAAGCGGACTCTGTTATCTCATCTGTCGATACAGTATTAGCCAAGATGGAAGGTAATCCAGAGTTGTATCGATACTACCTCAGCTACTTCCTAAACAAATACGGTAACTCCAAGTACATCGGACTCGATGCAGTCTACGTCCACTTAGCGCTCAACTACTATGGCAAGGACAAAGCTCCATGGATCACAGAAGAGAACAAACAAGAGATCATCTCCAATGCTAAAAAGATAGAGCCGATCCTCATTGGGAAGCCAGCACCAGACTTTACCATATATGAAGAAGATGGTACGCCGATCACTTTATCAGAACTGGATGATCGATACACCGTCCTTATCTTTTGGAAGCCCAACTGTGGACATTGTACTAAGGCTATGCCACACGTCATAGACTTCGATAAGAAGTGGAAAGAGAAAGGCGTCAAGACCATCACTATCTGTACTAAAAATGGAAAAGACTTTAAGTCCTGCTGGGAAGATGTCAGAAAGAAAAACATGCAAAGCCTTATCAACGGTGCTGACCAATACGGCAAGTCACGTATCCTTTCTAAATACTATGCGACCAGCACACCTAAGATTTTTATCATCGACAAGGACAAAAACATCAAGCTCAAGAAGATCCCTGCAGAGAACCTCGACGCAGTGATGGAGCAGATGTACTTAGAAGATGAGAAGCGTGCGATGAGCCAAGGAGAGGAGTAGTGGAGCTGAGGCTGGAAAGCCTACAGCAACATTTTATCAGGAAAGGCTTTGGGGGATAATGCATCAGGTTATAAAAGCCAATGTCAAGATGTACCAATAATATTACTGTAGTAGACAAAAAGGTTTTATGCCCCCTGAATAATGTAGTGCAAAAGCATCGGGTATTATAGTTTGGCAAGGCCTGCTTTAGCCCCTTGATCAAAAGTCTACCCAACAATTAGAAAAGACCCTCCGACCCTGAAAGGGTCAAAGCTAAATAACCGATGGTGAAACCACCGGTATAAAATATTCCATCATCTTGTTTGGTATGCCTTTTTTTTGAAAACCACGACAAACAAAACACAATGTCATCTAACCACCCACCTTCTTATAATTATAAAAACCGGCACCATAACCGTATACCACAAAAAGAACGGAATGATGTACTCTGCCAATCCCATCACCAAGAAAACGCCCATAATCAACAATTGAAATCCTAATCCAAATGTTGAAACACCTGTCATCAACCATCTCGGAAATAATGGATCGCTTGCAGCAGGTCGATCTAAGGCATAGATAATCTTATCATAGATACCATAGAGTAGGGTATATAGACCATACAATATATTAACCGTTATCTGTCTTTCACTCCCCAGCGCAAGAGGCCGTTCAGACTCAAACACTCGGCTGGTAGTATCACCTTGGAGGCGATTACGCAAGATCACATAGTAGTAATTATACAAAGTTCCTTGCAGCTGGATGGCTGCCCAAGCAAGTATAGTCCACAAGTATGAACCATCCGTGATGTGTCTTGTCGTCAGTAAGAAAAGTAAGTTGAGGGTGATGTCAGCGACTGAGTCAAGATAGCGTCCCGTATGCGAAGGAGTTTGCTTTATCCTTGCCAACTCACCATCTGCGGCATCAAGGATCGACTTAAGTATCAAGAAACCAGCACCTGTCCAATACCAACCTTGAAGAATAGAATAGATCGCCGCAAGACCCGATATGATAAACAAGATGGTCACACCTACTGGCGTAAAGGATGTATGCTGTAACGACTTGGCTATAGCTATGGCGATAGGACGACCATAGTCTGACAGATCAAGAAATCGATGTTCTTTAGGGAGTTTAGACACTTAATGATTTAATGTATATGAGAGTCTACTACAGAATGGCAGACGAGCATAATAGTTTAACTAAAGGAGGCATTCCCTTCTTCAAAAAGTTTGGAGTGCCAACTGGGATAGATTGAATATGTAGTATGAAGCTATATTTGACGTGTGTTTTGTCCAAAAAAAACATCACAGACAACTTGCATAAACAATCGTTGCCATCCTTAATGTAGTGCCGCTCTTATCACCAAGCCGTCTAGCGCTTCTGCCTCTCGCTCCATCCACCAGTCCAGCCGTTCATAGACTTTATCTTCTGGGAAGTAGTTGAGCGCCATCTTAACAAACAAGTGTCCGTGCTTGGCTTCAGAAGTCCAAAGCATCTTGTAGAATCTCTTGAGCTCACCATCTTCTAACGCTTCCGCAACTAACCTGAACCTTTCTGCGCCACGTGTCTCGAGAGCAGAGGCGATCAGCAAGCGATCCATAAAGCGTTCGTTACGCCCAGAGTGGCACTGCTTGATGAGCTTGCTCACGTAGAAATCTTCACCCATCGATGGCTTAAGTGCTACGCCACGGGAGGCCATGAGGGCATATACTTGTTGGAAGTGTTCGAGCTCCTCTACGCCGGTTTCTATGAGTTCTGGGATGATCTCGAGTCGATCGGGATACTTTGCTATGAAGCTCATGGCCATGGCAGAAGCCTTGCGCTCACAGTCAGCATGGTCCTGTAGGAAAGAATCAAAGTCATCCATGACAGCTGCTATCCATTCTGGTTTGCTGGCTACTTTAAGGTCTAAGTTTAACTTCATATAGAGCTGGTCCTGCGGTATACTGATTGGGCCGCTAAGATATACGATCTATCATCTTGGCACAGTCCTTGCCTTAGGTGTAGTATCGTTTTCATCAAGAAAATATAAAGGTTACAAGAGGTGTTCTCAAAAGTGAGAACACCTTTCTTTATTTTAAGGAAGTGCGTATCACATCTATTGATCCTGAAAGGATCTTAAGTACGCATAAAGAAGATATACGATAACACCAAAAAGAATATTGTCAATCCTATTGCGATCATAATCAACTGGCGGGCATCTTGCTTATTCTGCTTCTCTATCTTTCTCTTTTTTCTCTTCGTAGACATAACAATAGTCATTTAGTCAGTCTAATATAGTAATTGATCTCTAATCATGGTAAGATCGCTCTAGCGCAAAGAGTTAATATTTCGTCTTAGGGGTGTTTTTGATCGCTTTCGCAAATGCTTCTCCAACAGCGTATATTATATCTTAAGGTCACTCTTAGGCAAAGAGCAAAAGTTAGGACAATCCATTGATCAAAAGAGAGTAGAGCAAGAAGTATTAATAAAGAGTGAATTATATACTCTGACCGGTTTATCTTGAGAGGCCATTATTAGCTCCGTCTATGGACTATGAGCCCATAGGAAGCGATAAATAATTAGGCTAGGATGAGTAACATAATCAAGATTCTTTATGAACGAATAGACAGCCAAGATCTGTGGGAAAAGAATCTTGTGATCAGTAGAAACGAATACTTAAAAGTTTCGGGCACAATAGATACCAACCTTTACTTCATCTTATCAGGAAGTCTTAAGATCTTCTTTATCAATGATCATGAAGAGCACATCATCCGATTTGGTTATCAAAACAATTTTATCACTTCTTTGGATTGTTTTATAACCGAAGAGCCTTCAGAACTCTATATCCAAGCGATAAAGAAAACTGAAGTTAGAGTTATATCTAAGTCAACATACATGGATTTTATAAATCATAACCCGGAGCACAAAGAGCTATGGGACATGATTTTAGGAGAGTTGATAGTCCAGCAGATGGAAAGGGAAAAGGATATCCTAATCACCTCTCCCAAAGAAAGATACCAGAGAGTGCACAAAAGGAGTCCTCAACTGTTTCAAGAAGTACCTAATAAGTATGTTGCCTCTTACTTGCGTATGTCCCCTGAGACATTATCCAGACTCCAAAAATCTTGATCTCAATCAACAATTACGATAAGCGAATAAGAGATCTTTGTATAAAAATAAGATATGGATGCGGAAGAATTGATCAAAGAGTTAGTTGGGCTTACGCAAGTGAATGCTGTTCAGACCTTTAAAGAATTAAGCGATCAACAGCTCAACTTGAAGGCAACTGACGATAGCTGGAGTATCTTAGAATGCATCGAGCATCTCAATCGCTACGGAGACTTTTATATCCCAGAGATCCAAAACAGACTTGACAAGTCAAACCATAAAGCTTCATCAGCCTTTAAGTCAGGATTACTGGGTAACTACTTTGCTAAGAGCATGCTGCCAAAAGTGAAGCTCAATAAGATGAAGACCTTCGCTTCGATGAATCCTAACAATAGCGTGCTGCATAAAGATGTGCTGGATACTTTTATCTATCAACAAGAGCAGATCCTTGATCTCTTAGCAAAAGCCAAAAAAACCAACATGACTAAAGTGAAGACTTCTATCTCCATTTCTAAGTTGATAAAACTGAGACTGGGAGATACTTTTAGAGTGGTGATCTATCATAATCTTAGACATATCGAGCAGGCGCAAAGAGTGGCTGTTTAGGGGAGAGTCGAGACTTTAGATTCGAGAGCCGAGACTGATGTAATTGAACTTGGATGAAAAGAGTTCCAGCGGGACGAAATGGTTTACATCTTCGAACCTATGAAATGATCCCAATTCTTTAAAAAATTCTTCATTCCCATCTTATAAAGAAAATCAGTCCAGAATAGGTTTAACACTATAAATAGTATAAAAAATAGACCTAAAGAGACATCCTGATTTACAACTATCATTAAAGCTATTGGTGAAAGGAAAATCAATGAAGAGAAGACTGAAAACTGATGAAAAGGGTCAAGCTCAAAAGTGAACTTCACTTCTTCAACTTCACCCTCTATTACTTTTGTTGTGGCTCGTATCATCAGAGAACTGAGATGACCAATGTTGAATGGGTAGCCATCAGAGAAATGCTTCTTAGTTACTATAATTTTAAAGTCTGATTCTTTTGATTTGAGATTCGTTTTATAGACTTTATTCATTGCGACACACAGCTTCTTTACGGTATAATCTTCAGTGGGCTCTATAATACGATATGACTTTTCAAAGAATATATATTTCATGACTTAACGCTGTTTCCGCGTTTTGTTTGCAACCAAAGTATGACCTTTGCAACAACGTATTGGTGATAGACGATTACTGTAGCGGAAATATCGACTAATCTAAATTCTAAAGCTCATAATGTTAGCCGATAAGTCAATATATCCGAAACTTCAAACTTAACTTTCGTAAATCTCAAAATAGCTGCTGTTATCAGTTGTCACATTCTGATATCTCAACACTAAGAGTAGCGTTATTCTGGACATTGAAGTTAGGTAATAGGTCTACTGAGTTTTTTGCTCGATATAAAACCTCTGATCCTGTTTGTATGTTTTGATCGCTTTCAATAATTCCATTCGTTTGATAAAGCTTGTTGGTGCTTAAATCTCCAGTTAACATGTTGCTGCCATTAAGGTTATCAGGGCATTCTGCATCAACGCATTGCACGCTATATAGTATAGGGAGAAGCTGGCCAGACTCACAGTTTGTATAACTGGTTGATATATAGTTGATCATTAATGAATTGCCGGTCGATAGAATAGTTGTGTCCGGCATATTAGTAAGCGACGTTGTAAAAAGAACTGGTGAGTTTGCACTTGAACCATCATGAATTGTAAAAACATCACAACAGTTATCGAGCTGGCCTGAAATAATTGAAAGGCTAAGAGATTTAGCTATATCAATGGATTCAAATGAAATACTTTCATTGCCATAACTAACATTACATATACTACCAGCAGTGGTGCTGCCACAAATCACGGGAGTTGGTATTACCCGCTCTAAACATAATATTTGTGTAGAATATGATCTTTCTCCAAGTACTCTTAAATAGTAAGTTTCTCCAATTGTTAAATCAGCTCTTCTCTTGAAATTGTAATAGTCAAAATCAAAGCAATATTGTTCTGTTAGATCAGAGCAATCTCCATCAAATAACTGAATGGAAAGGTTGTCAAAATTTGAATTGCCATCCCCTCCAATAATGTAGGCTTCAGACTGAGCTACAAATTGATACCAATTATCCACATCTCTATAGTTTCCATCGCAGGAGCCTTGAAGGTTCGATTTCGTCGCATAAAAGAATGAGCTATCCGCAATTTCAATGCAGTTTTTCTCATTGCTTAAGTCAATATCAGTTGCGTTGCGGCAGATGTCATTCTGAATTTTTCCAATACAGATGTCATAAGCGTTGTATGCTATTGGATTGTTGGAAGTCGTCATAACCCTAACCAAGTATTTTTGTCCGGGCTGAAGACCATTTACGCCAGCTCCTATAGCTTGAGCGTTGTAGTAATAATTGTTAGTGGAAAAGCAAGTTATTTGAGTTAATACATCACATTCTCCAGAGTATATTTGTACATACATATCATCTTCTCCTGATAGATTGTTGAATTGTATGCTTTGGCTGTAAGATTCTGCAACAAAGGAATACCAAACATCATTAATTGGGGATCCGCAAGAAGTTGATGTGTTAGAAAGGTCAGAGTACCTTGTTGAATCTCTGAAAGAAGAATTACAGTTTAGATCACTATTTACAATAAGGGGAATAGCTTGAGAGCACTTGTTATTAGGCGGAGGTGGGAGTACCGTATACTTTTGAAGACAAAATGATATGCTGCTATTCTGAGATGCCACTCTTATTATCAAATCGTCGCCAATATTCCAGCCTTTTAAGATCCCTGCACTTTTATCGACTCCTCCACAATGAATTTCTTCACCGCAAATAGGATTAATGCTATCCCCATTATTCTTATAGACAGAAATTGATGTGTTATATGAATAAGTAAACCATAATATTCCTGTTGATTCTGCAGTCCATGTGAAAAATTTGTCCTTAAGGTTTGAGTTGTTATCGCATGAGCTAGGAGTACCGCTGCTGGTCGTCCCATCTTCATTCACTTGGAAGGTCAATCTAAAGGCGCACTCATGACCTTCGTTGTCTAAAGTGATGGGAATTGCTGATGTACAATTGTCAGCAAGAGGCTGTGCAGATATAGTCAAGTGTGCAAAAGCAAGGAAAGAGCATGTTACAAGCAGTGTTCTCAACATCATAGGAATTTAATCAAATTGTATTATTGTTATATGAAGATAAGATAGCATAAAATTATGGGTTAATCTTTCTAATAGACTATTATTTTCATGAGATTAATGTTAAGGTTAGACAATTTTAAAATTGTCAATGCTCCTTCTGTCTTCTATGATGGTCTTTGAACCAAATCAGACCATATACATCTTTATATAGTTTATTGAGAATCATTTGAGGCATCAGAGATGCCATCGACAATGTATAGTTGTTAAGAATGGACCGAATCATCTTTTCCAGCATTAGTTATAATAGTTATACATATCTTAACCTTCCTATGAGCGCCACGAGAGTCCTCATAGATGCACATAACCATGAAATGCAATTAAATCAAGAGACAAAGTGCAGCAAGAATCGAAGTATTCGGAAGAAGAGCTGATCAGCAAGCTCCGTTCAGGTGGAAGAGCATTTGAGGATATATCCATCTATATGTTTAATGAGTTCAAGGGTTTTTTGCCCAAGATCAAAGAGAAGCTTCACCTCACACAACAGCAATCACAGGATGCATATGCTGATGCATTAGTTAAGTTAATCAGACACTTGAAGGACGGCAGATTTAGAGGCGACAGTAAGGTCTCAAGTTATTTTTATACCATCTTTTATAATACCGCAGTTGATGTTTCTCGAAAGAATGCGTCTAATAAGAATATGCAGACTCAAGAGTTGATGGAACATGATGCTAAAGAGAGAGACTTGCTCAATCTGATCACAAAAAAAGATGAAGCCGCTGAAGTTATCAAAGTTATGGCGTCTATGGGAGACGTCTGTCAACGGATATTGATGGATTGGGGATACTATGGGTATTCTATGACGGAGATTGCTACTCGGTCAGACCTTAGCAATGCCGAAAGTGCCAGAAGTATGAAGTATAAGTGTCTCAAGAAATTAAGAGCTTTACTCAAATCTAAGATGTACAACGCATGAGTCAGGATAAGACAGAAAGAATGGAGTACTTCATCAGTCTACTGGATGATTATATAGACGGAAGGTTAGAACAAGGGAAGACGGATGAGATTGAAAAGATGATAGAGGACGATCCTTTCTATGCTGAAGTGTTGAAGCAGCATGTCCAAGTGAGAAGTAACATTAGGTTGGCAGGAGAAGAAGAACTAAGAGAAAAGTTCTCTAAGCAATTTGAACCAATCAAACCGGAGGTCAAGCAAAAGTCTAATCCTTTTAAATTCTTAATACCTGCTTTGTTGCTTTTAGCAATAGCTATAACTGCCTACTTCTTTTTCGTTGATCAAGACAAAAGCCAAGAGAAGAAGCCTTACTTAGAAAATATAAATAATCAAGAAGGGGAATTGTTGTTGGCCAGCGTAGAGGATCCTTCTTATGACTTGCTGAGATCTCAGGAGGATTCGCTTACCGCAAATAGTTGGCGACACGCTGTCCAGCAATTTATTATAAAAGATTATAGAGGTGCTATCGAAATAGTATCAAAATTAGAATCAGATAGTTCTTTCGTGGCTGATCATCTGGGTAAGGTATCATTAATGAAAGGTGTCTCAAATCTGAAGTTAGAACAATATGAAGATGCATTGGATGCTCTTTCTTTGGTTGAGAAAGGTAACCCATACTTTGATCAAGCAGAGTGGTATATGGCATTGGCTTCATATTATGGAGGGGATAAGAAAGATGCTCAAAACAAATTGCAAAAAATCGCAATGAGCTCATCTCATTATAAAAGAGATCAAGCAAGTGGTTATTTAAAAAGACTTGCAGAAGAATAGAGGAGGGGGTCGTCTCTTTCGATGTTCAGATCAGACAATATTTTACATTTTCTAAAGAAATTAAGGAGTGCGGGTTGTTCTCATTATTGTGATGGTCATATGTTACGGTGTGCTTGATGCGCAGTATGTTAAGGGTTTAGCTCCCGACTCTGTGGATGCTTATGTTGTGGTTGTCGAAAGTCAATATAGGGTTGTAGATAAGGCTGGTCCGCGATTGGCCTCTGAAAAGTTGTTGGCTTACTGGAGCAAGCAAAAAGAAAGTAGTGATGCAGGTTCAGTGAATCAAAACTTCTATTATTCTTATACTCAGGATTTGTTGCTTAAAAACTCTTTGGATCTAATATCTAAGGACAGCTTAGATCAAATCTTAGAATTAGAAGATGCAATAAAACTGGATCTTCCTTATAATAAGATGGCTCTTGCGGAGTATTACTACATGATCTCAGAGTTGCATAGAAAAGTAACGAAAGATGTTTCTAAAAGAACTGATTACTTAAAGAAGTCATTGAATTTATATGGCGAGGACGAAAATGGTATCAAAAGAGGGAAAGTAAGCGTTTTGAATTCTCTCGGAAGCGTGCATCGCACAGGCCGCAAGTTTGATGTTGCAAAAACTTATTTAGAGCAGGCTGTTTCTTTGAATCTGCAACTTGAAGTACCTGACACTGCAAGTCTTATCAATTCTTATTATGACCTGGGGGCAACTCTTTACTACCTAAGAAACTATGAAGACGGAACTAAGGCTGCACTTGAAGGTTATAACCTTTCAGAAACCTACTTAGATACAGGTCATGAAAAATTACCATTATTTGTTCGGCTAGTGGATTTTATGTACAGTGCAAGTGGCTCATTCCAAGAAGGATTAGCATTTGCAGAAAGATCTTTGATTTCACAAATTGATGAAAATGGGGTAAGAGCAAAAGGGGTTGCAAGTTACTATGCCTCGATATCTGGAATCCAACAGAGGCTTGGTGACATTAGAGCATCTAATAACTATATTGATTCTGCCATTATGTATGCTGAGCGAGACTCCGAGCGAACTTTAATTCCGGGGTATATCCACAACAAGGCATTGATAACAAAGGATTCTGATGAAGCCATAGTTTTGTATAAAAAAGCATATGAGCTTTGTGCAGTTTCTGACGGTTGCTCTGATGGTAGTCAAAGTATAATGTTGCAGAACCTCGGCAATGAGTATTTTGTGAGTGGAAACGTGCAGACAGCACTTAACTACGTTACTCAGTCCAAAATTATAAAGGAGAGTGACTATGATCGATTAGGCGTGTATCTTCCTTCGACATATGGTTCACTAGCATTGATTAATTCTACTCTTGGTCACGTTAACTTGGCGATTGAATATCAGTCTAAATCATTGAAAACAGTTCGCGAGTTCCGACCCAAAGGAAGCTTTTTTGTAGGCACAGAGTTGGCTCGATTAGGGAGGTTTTATATAGATGCTGATCGATTAGAGGAAGCAGAGGAAGTATTGGAAGAAGCTATAGAGATTTTAGAAAGAACAGTTGGTAACAAGAATGAGCAAACGATATTGACATATAGATATTTGTCTCGCCTTTATAAAGAAAAAAGCGAATTAGATTATGCTGTTATCTATGGGAAAAAGTCACTTAAAGCCGCTAGATTATATGGCATGAATGAGAATGCCCAACTGAAATTATTAGCTGACTTATATACTGCACAAGAAAACCTTGACTCTGCCAAGGTTTATATGAACTTAATACTTAAAGAATCTGGGGTGGTCGTTGGAGATTCTATACGATCTAAGGTTGTTGAAAATCCTTGGTTGGGGTTTGTAGGTTATTTGAATTACCTGAAAGTAGAAGAGAGGATATTTGGGCTAAAGCAATCTGGGGTTGTTGGGAAGATTGGAAAGGCCATAGAGATTATCGATGAGATTAGATCTGACTATTTTTTTAAATCTTCTGAACAGGAATTTCAAAAAGCCACTCGTGAGTTCTTTAATTGGTCCCTTCGTAAACTTAGCAATGAGTATGACACCGAGCCAACAGAAGCAACTTTAGAGTTGATCTTACAGTGTATCGAAAAGAGCAAGTCAATAACAATAAATAGAAATTTTGTAAGGAGAAACTCTCTTTGGGAAGGAGGTTTGCCTGCGTCTGTTTTGGATAGAGAAAAGAGGATCTTGGAAGACTATAGCCTGAACTATGACAAGTATAATAGAACAACTGAAGGAGATAGCTTAAAGAATGTCTATGCAGATAACATGTATCAATTGGAGCTCGAACGCGAAGATTATATAAAGTACTTAATGGAGGAGTATCCAGATTACTATCAAAACAGATATGACCAAAGCACTGTGTCGCTAAAAGAAACAGCTGATTTTGCAGAAGCTAAGAACATCGGTATCCAATTATTGCATTGGGGAGACTCTTCGGTCTATAGTATGATTGTTACGCCTGAACAGGTTGAGTTTAGAACGATTAAAATGTCTGAGCTTGACGTTGATTTGTCTGTGATGGAGCGTGTTTTGAACAACCAAGTAAGTGAATCTAGTGAATCGGACTTCAATGTTACCAAGGCAGATTTTATCCAGAGTTCTAAGGCAATCTACGACCAACTTTATCAGGGGCAAGGTAAGATGAATATGCCGTTTGATTTGGTCATCGTCCCAGATGGTAGGTTTGTTAAGCTGCCCTTTGAGGCACTAGTAACAAAAGATGATAGCCCAGACGATTCGTATCGGGACCTGTCTTATCTTTTAAAAGATCATGCGATCAGTTATGCCGGTGATGTTAAGCATGTTGTGCGGTCGGGAGATAAAAGCAGTGCTAAGAATGAATTGCTTTATGGAGGATTCGCTCCCAAGTATAACATAGACTCTACTTTGCTTTTGATTGATTCGCTTTCAGCGAAAAGAGCAGAGCTCTATCCTCTTCTCTACAACTTAGAAGAAGTGGAGCGATCAGCAGATCTATTTGATGGGGATGTGTTTTTAGGTGTTGATGCAAGCGAAGGTAAATTTAATAAAAATGGAAGTGACTATAGAATTTTACATCTGGCGATGCATACTTCGCTGAATGACCAGTATCCTATGGAGTCATATCTTAGTTTTTCTAATAGCGGCTCTATCGATTATGACAACCAGTTGCATGTCAATGAAATAGCCAAGATGAATCTCAATGCTGATTTGGTAGTGTTGAGTGCTTGCGAAACAAACAATGGAGAGGAGTTTTTAGGGGAAGGGGTTTTAGGTATCGCCAAGGCCTTCCAATTGGCGTCTTGTTCCAATATCGTATTGAGCAATTGGTTGGTTGATGATAGAAGTTCCAGTAAGATTATCTTTTCATTTTTCACTAATCTATTTAACAGTGAGCCTCCATCCCATGCTCTCAGAATGGCAAAGTTGGATTTTTTAAGCTCCAGTGCTGTCACCTATTCCCATCCGAAGTATTGGGCGGCCTTCTCATATTATGGTAGTGCAGAAAAGTTCGATTTTAATCATGGCGTCAACACTGACGTTTATTCTAAATGGATCTTTCTGTTTTTGCTTTTTAGTTTCCTTGTCGCTTGGCGCCTCTTTAAAAAGTCTTAGCAGTCTCTTGTAATCCCTGCGGCTATAGCCTTCCTTTTTCGCTTCTTCATTGTAGGCTTAAGTAAATACAAGCGCAGTTAAACAGTAGTTCACGAATATCAAAAAGTATCGTCTTATGTAGTTAGGTTCTCTATTGGGCCTAACTATAAACTTAGAATTTTGAGACCAGCTTTGTTTGTCTTAGTTGTACTACTGATAAGTTCATGTTGCGATACATTTGAAGTTCGTGACTTTCGTGTATGTGTTGAAACAGATGAAAAATATGAGAACCAAATCATCTGCCAAGATGACGCCATTTTAGAAAAGGACATGCCAATAACTATTTCGGTGAAGATAGAGAGCAGCAGGCGATCTACAGATGTCTCCTATAGGATTTCTGATCTAACCGATAATAATGCAAGAATCGCTTTTTTTTCTGGAGAAGTTGAGGAGCAAAAGGAGGTGTCTTATTGTCACTCAGTAGCGACACATACTTTTGATGTGCCGGAAAGTGGATCATGGCCTGATACAATATTGATTGCTCTTTATGTGGATTGTTTATATCAAGAATATGAGATGATGAAACAAGTTGTTTTTCTGTAGTCTCCATAGTACTCTAATCGGCTGGTTCATCTCTTGCCCCTTCATTCAAAAGGCTGCTAACATTATTATATAAAAAAAGTGGATTTTTTGTTCACGCTTTTCTTAGGCCTTCGTCTTATCTCATCAAATCATCCTTACAGAGGATATCTTTTAACCATTAAAAATATGAACATGATTAGTCAGATTAAAAGCCTTAAGATCTCGAGTATACTCTTACTCTTTTGTTTGAGTTTATTTGTCACCAGTTGCACATGTGATGAGGACTGTGCGGAGTTTAGTAATTTTCGATTATGTGCTTCTGCACCTGTAAAGGATGGTTGTACTAGTAACTCTAACGTCTTTTCTCAAAGTGCCGATTGGTTCACAGTTAGTGTAGAGATAACGCATGGAGAGCCTGATGACAGATTGTCACTCAAGTACTTTGTAAATAACGGAGGAAGTTTTTCTGAGTTTGCCTCTCAAGTCATAGCGCTCAAGGATATAGATGAAAATCTGGATGGAAGCGAAAGGAAAATAAGAGCTTCTACGGGAATCAGTAGAAAGGCAGGTGCGATGTGGCCTGTTGGTGATTATAAAGTAGAGATAGAGCTGACACAAGAGAATATCCCATTAAATGCTACACAGAATTTTTCTGTCCAATAATTAATGGTTGAAGATCATATGATATTACTTTGATCTTTAAGGATGAGTGGTGCAAGCTGCTCATCCTATTTTATTTAGCCATATTGACTTCTTCCTACAAGAGATGTCCATTTTGCATGAAAGGTGATCGCATTCTAATTGCAAAAGCTGATTATTGAAATCCTATTGACTTCTATTTCTTTTATATCTTTTATGTGCTCTGGGGTTATCATATAAAACCTCTTGATTGCTCATCAGTCGCTCATGGATATGATAGGTGACTACCATCCATTCTGGTTCTTCTAACCAAAGAGGAGCGATGAGTTTTGACTCCCATTGTTTTAATTGTTCTTGTAGCGATGACTTCTCCCGAGCAAGCTTCAATGAGATATCAGTTGACTCTCCAAGATCCTTATCTAAGTCGTAAAACGTACTACCAAAGTCTCTTAGAGCGATCAGTTTGTAATTATCATGTCGGACTGCACTTTCATCGAGTTTTCGCCAAAATAATGTTTGATGAGGAGGCGCAGAGGTCTTTCCCGTCAAATGAGGGATTAAGTCGACACCGTCAAGATTAGAAAGATCATCGGTGTTCTTGCCTGTTGCCGCAACTGAAGTTGCGTAAATGTCAAGTGATGAGGTCAAACCATCATAACTCTTACCTCCTTCTAATACTTCTGGCCAGCAAACGATAAAAGGAACGCGATGTCCTCCCTCAAACTTATTGCCTTTTGTGTCGTCCTAGAATAAGTTGACAGGTTATTTAATAATTGCTTTACTTGTAATATAATAGTTTTTCCACCTTTTTGGCACATGACCTTCTTTCAAATGAGTCTGATTGGGTGTAGCCATATCACAACTTAAGTGAGGTCTAAGTTGGTTATATTTAAATATCGTTGAGTCAACTTGTTTTGAGGTACTATCATGATCTACCAAGCGATACTCATATAAGTACTCATCTTTTAAAATGCCATTTATTCTTTCTGCTACTGGGTTATCTAATGGATTGCCATCTTCTGTCATACTCAGGGATATTCCGTAATCCTGACATAGCTTGACATAATCACGACTACAATATTGTACTCCGCGATCAGAATGATGGATGAGCCCCTCTAATTCCGTTGATGAGCTAATAGCCATTTGAAGTGCCTTTATAGCATATTTAGTCTCCATGCTTTTAGCTAAATCATACCCAACTATCTTCTTTGAATACACATCAGTTATTAGAAAAAAGAAACTAAAACCTGCTTCTGTTCTTATATACGTTAGGTCGCTTACCCATAGTTGATTACTTCTATAGGGAATAAAATCCTTCACTAAGTTTTTGTACTTATGATAGCGGTGATAGCTATTTGTCGTTTTGATTTTCCTCTTTCTTTTTCTCACAAGT
>CALIHL010000110.1 GCA_938022935.1 uncultured Saprospiraceae bacterium | reverse complement strand
GTAGTGAAGCGATGGAAGTCTTGGAAGCTTGGTATGGTGAGTAATGATGTAAAAAAGGAGCACTTGATGTAAGCGCTCCTTTTAATGTTAAATAACGAAAATCTACTTTTCTTCTAATTTCAAAAGTCGCTCGGACATTTGATTGAGCATGGATTTTAAATCTGTCACTTCTTTTTCAAGATCCTCTATATTTTTCCCAAGTTCATCATTTTGATTGCTAAGGGCTTTTATAGCAGCCAGTGCTACTCCATCAGCATCTATCGTTGCTATTGCTTTATCAGTACTTCCTAAGCCAAAAGCTTTATAAAAGTCTTGCGCCATAGGACCGATGTGTCTTGACTCATTGGTTTTGTATTGCCATTCTGAGATTTCTATATTTTTTAATTTCTGAAGGATAACGCTGTAGTCCAGTGGGCTGATCTCTTCTTTTAGGTTTATGTCTGATGGGGGACTTATGGTGCCTGTGACATTTAGATCACCGTTGATTGTGATTACATCTGCTGAAAAATCTCCATGGATAAGAGGTGTTATGGTGGCTGAATTATCAATATATAATTCTTCATATACTACCGCCGATGCTGTATCAGGTCCAGCTTGAGATCCTATAAAAATGTTACCGTTTCCTTCTGTAAGATTAAATCCAGCTCGAGGCCCCAAAAAAGTATTTCCATGACCCTTATGCTGCCATGCTGTCGATTCACCTAAATAAATATTATTCGATCCTTCTTTATTGCTGAGGCCTGCGTTGAAGCCCATGTAAACATTATGATTTCCTGTAGAGTCAGTGGCTCCAGAACCATATCCAATGGCAACATTTCTATTACCTCCGCTTGATCCAGCTGAGGCTCCTACATATGTATTTAGACTACCATGCTTACTTCCCCCACCCGCATTATTTCCAATGAAAGTATTCCCTTCTCCGGCTTCATTCAAATGTCCAGAATAGTCACCAATAAAGGTGTTGCTATGAGTATGCTTTGTGTTAGCTCCTGAGTTGGTACCTATAAAAACTGAGCTACTGATAGAGTCTGCATTCAGACCTGCATGTGAGCCGATGATGACTGTTGATCCCAAGGAGTTAGTGCCAGCAGATACGCCTGCACCAATCAAGACATTATCTTCACCTTCAAAGATGTTGTTGCCAGCTCCGTTACCTATATATGTATTGTTATTGGAAGAAGTATGAGCTCCTCCAGCCGCATTGCCTATAAAAGTATTTCCTTCTCCAGTGGTATTTTGTACGCCACTATATGATCCTAAGAAGGTATTGAACTCTCCAGTTGTGTTGTTGGCACCAGCTTCGTTACCAATCATCACAGTGCCATACATAGATTGATTGTTTTGACCCGCATGCTTACCAATTAGAGTGCTACCGTTCATCTCTTGGCTATTTTGTCCAGCTCTATTTCCGATGATCGTGTTGCTTCCTCCTTTGTCTAATTGATTACCTGCTAACCCTCCTATGATGGTGTTGTCGTATGAAGAGTCTATCTGACCTGCTGCGCCAGTACCGATATAAACGTTCCAATCTCCATCTACATGTTGTTGACCGGCACTTTCGCCCACAAAAGTGTTAGCGCCACTGAGTTGATTATTTTGACCACTATTCATGCCTATGAAAGTATTACCTCCTCCTTCGGTGTTATTTATACCAGCATCATGTCCCATAAAGGTGTTGTACTCTCCAATTGTGTTATTGTTTCCTGTGTAGTGTCCTACAAAAGTATTTCCAAAACCTTGGTTGTTTTGGCCTGCGTTTACACCAACAGATACGCCGCCGTAGCTACTGGCGTTTTCACCAGCACTAGCACCAATGAATACGTTACCCACACTTTCATCACCAAGGTTATGTCCAGCAACAGGTCCAATGATTACATTGCCATTGCTTTGGTTTCCTATATCGTGTCCAGCACTTCGGCCAATGATGATATTATCATAAATAGAATCTGCCTCGGCTGCAGCTACGGTGCCAATTAATACGTTTCCTTCGCCGGCGACGATATTCCTTCCCGCTTCGCCACCTATGAAAGTGTTATTAAAAGATGAGTCCAATTGAGTAGCAGTGTTGGCTCCTATGAAAACACTATTCCAGCCTTTGATGACACCTCCTCCCGCAAATTGTCCAACAGCAACATGATTTGCGCCATCCACATTATTATATCCTGCTCCATCTCCGATAAAGGTGTTGCCACTACCCTGATTTGTCATCGCTCCAGAGTTAAAGCCGATAAGTGTGTTGCCTCCGCCTGTTGTTAGGTTTGGCCCAGACTGAATACCAAATGCAATGTTGCCATAACCTTGTCCATTAGCTGTGTCAATCAGTTCTCCAGAATTATTCCCAAAAAATAAATTGCCATGGTTAAAGTCTGGAGTTCTAAATTGTATAATTTCAGCGACACCTGGTACTTCTCTGATTTCTAAGACGGTTCTATTTTTTATATCAAAAGTTATTTCGTCTGAGTCAGGAAAATCTTCGACTGTTATCTTTGTATCTCCATCTGCATCAATCAGCTCAGTTGCCGATCCAGAGCTCTCTACAACTGCGATCCACTTAACACCATTGTAATAATATAGTGTGCTTGCATCATCTTGATAGATAATTTGCCCCCTTGACGGAGAGATTACATCAAATGTATCAGTACGCGGTACGACGATACCATCTATTCTTAACTCAACTTCATTTTGAGCAAGTGCGGAGTATTGTATCAGTAGTGTTAATGATAAAATTATAAATACGTTTAAATGTTTCATAATATGTTGATTTAAAGATTGATTCATTATTTAGTAGCGCGAGATTGTGATATTACAGCTCCTGCAAGCAGCCCGTGTCTCTCTGCAAGAACTGCAAGATGTACAGTATTGCGTGCTCGCAGTTTAAACATCAAGTTGCGTTTGTGAGTCTCCACTGTATGTTGAGAGATGAACAGTGTTGCTCCTATTTCTTTGGAGGAGTATCCTTCGCACAATTTGAATAGGACTTCTTTTTCACGTTTAGTTGCATACATAGGATTAAGTTTTGGATTGATATTATTTATAATAGGTCGCGTTATTAATTGATATAATCATAAAATGAGATCTCTGTTAAACAGTAGTTTGTATAGTTTTCTTTTTAAGATTTATTTTAAAAGAGTGACTTGTGTCTGTTCTTCACTTAAGAACTTCTTTCAAAATACAAATTGAAATTCCCTTCAAACACCCCTATTTATAAGGGTAAGTGATACCCATCTTCTGTGCGATCATGCTTAGTTCGGATAGTTTGTTACAATTGAATTTTTTAAATAATGATTTCTTATGACTGTCGATTGTCGTAATTGATAATTGAAGTTTTGAGGCAATCTCTTTTCTGAGCATTCCTTTGCCGATCATTGCCAATATTTCCACTTGTCTGTTGGTTAGTGATTTGACTTCATTAGCATAGAGCTTTTTAGATATGTATGTGATAGCTTCTTTCATGCTTTCGGGAGTATTGAAAAAACTATCAAGTGGGATCCCCATGCAAACTAGTTTCTCTGTCTCGCCATTCTTGCCTTTCTTCAAAGTGGCGCTTGTGTATGCGACCCACTTTTTACTTCCATCTATATGTTCATAGCGAAATACGCCGCCCCATTTGTGATCAGGATCTTTTGCAAAGGCTTCAATTCCATCAAGTATTGATTCTTGAAAATCAGGTTCTTCTGGAAGCTTTCCTGGTGCAAATGCTCCTTGCTTCATCACTTGTTCTGGTGAGTAACCAGAATATTGATGAACAATCGGGCTATCTGATACCCATTCTACATGGTGTGGATTCATGTTGAGTGTATACATAAAGCCATGGGCTGTTTTTAAAAGAGTTCTGTAAAATTCTAATTCTTCATATTCGGAGATGTTCATAGGTATGTTATCACGGGTGACAGTTGATCAGTGATTGTGATGTTTAATATTGGGAAGTGGGCTGAGCAGTCCAGCCTTGACGTTCTGCCAGAACGGCTAGATGCACGGTATTTCGTGCTTGCAACTTGTACATAAGATTGCGTTTGTGTGTCTCAACAGTATGTTGAGAGATGAAGAGTGACGCTCCGATCTCTTTTGACGAAAAGCCTTCAGACAGTTTAATTAAGATTTCTTTTTCGCGTTGTGTAGGATGCATGATCGTTAAATTAATTTGAAGTAATAGTTCACCTTCCGATAGACTGTTCTATCAGTTCAAGTTTTTGTCTTTCGACAAATATTTGAATAAGGAAATGTGCTCTTCTTTTAAGTTGAATAAGATGATAGTCACATCCTTAAAAGACACTCCTCAAATATAATTAGAGGTTTACCAGAATTTATCACGGAATAAACTGTAATTTCCTGTCATTATGGCTATAAAAAATTTATTTATATACTGATAATCAGTAGTATATGAATAATTTATCCTGAATAAAAATGTAATGAAAAACAGTAAACTCTTCAGATACCTCGATATTCTCCATTCGTCTGAATGGAGAGGGATACTTCAGTTTTTTAAAGGAACTATCGGTGAGAATAATGACCCTTATAAATTATTCAATCATATCTACGCTTTTCGAAAAAAACTATCTCATGAAAAACTTGAGATAGCATATGTGAATGAGACCATGTTTCCTCATCTACCTCGCAAGTCCTTACAAAATATTATGTCAGTTCTGGCCAAGGAGATAGAAGAATATTGGATAGTTAAGGACTTAAATCAAGATCGAGGAAGAAAAGAACTCCTTAGATTGGAAGCCTTGAACAAAAGAGGGTTGTATCATGAGAGTGATAAGTCTTTTGATAAAGTCATCTCTCTAACAGATAACAACAAGAACCTTGATCTGTGGAATGAATACTTCCGCCTGAAAGCGAACTTCGAGTTGTATTTTAGTAATAACCCCATCAAGTCAAATCCTAAGAAGGCTCAAGAATTGATAAAGAATGGGATGGGTTGCATAAAGTCATTTACGTCTAATCTGTTTTTATACTATCAGTCAGAACTATATAATAGACAATTACTTAATTATGAGAATTGGGAGACAGATATTGATTTAATAGAAACTTTCGGTTTAAATAGCAATCTTGATCAGTTGAGTAAACTGTTATTGGACTTAAAGGTCTTGATTAAAGGCGATTATAAAAATCACCCTAAGTCTCTTTTAACACTACTATCTGATAAGTCATTGGACATGTCTGAGCTAGTTAAACTGACGTCTTTTCACCATGTAAGAAGATATTTCATAATGCAAGTCAGACGTGGCGACAAAGAAAAGATTGAAGAATTGGCATCTCTTATACAATGGTCAATTGACTCAGGTATGTTATTGTATAATAACGAATTGCACATTCATTACTTTATTGGTGACTTAAATGTTTTATGTGCTTTGTCTGATACAGATCAAGCTAGATTTTATAAAGAGAAGAATCTGAAATACTTGAATCTTAATGATAGGGATGAAGGAGAATTGCTTGGAGAAATGATAATTAACTTTGTAGAAGGAAATTACGACATAGTTCTAAGAAAACACTCTGTTTCAACATTTAAGGCAGCCTCACGGAGACTTCAAGCTACGGGGCTTTTCTTAAGGTCATCGTATGAGTTGAAAGGTAAAGATGTGTATTACTTTGACTCGTATTTACGAAACACATCTGATTTTTTGAATCGTAACACTAAATACTTGTCGAAAAAACAAGTGGATTCTTGGAAGAATTTCATAAAAATATTTGGCGGCTTAATTAAACAAACCAATCACCAAGAGTTATTGAAAAAGTTGACTGAAGCAAAGGACGTAATTCACAGAAAGTGGCTTTTAAATAAAATAAAAGAGGAGCAATTGTCTGCCGCCTCTTCTACTTAATAATTATATGCCGTCATCGTCGTTAGAAACGACGAGCGAGGCAAGAGTAATTGCATAATTTCTCATTGCAGTACATTTAGAGGTTAGAAAATTGGGTTACACCTCAAGTGCTCTTGTCAAGAGCCTTGAAGGGCACTTATGAATCTTGTCATAAGTGCGTGTGACCAACCTCTGTGCACCGAGGGGATCAGAATGAAGAATTCTTCTGATTATAATTTCATCAAGCAGAAATGCTTAATGATGATGTAAATATGAGTTAGTATATAAGAGTAGGGTAGACCATCTATGGGGGTATTGAGAAACCCCCATAATTAGTAGGTGTAAAGAAATAAGCTGTTAAGGCTATTATGTGAGTGGGACTGTGATGATAACTTTTGTTCCTTGAGGGGAGTTTTTGTTGATATTCAAAGTTCCGGACATGTTAACCAACCGGGCTCGGATGGAGTTCAATCCTAATCCAAGAGAAGTCTCATCTTGTTTGATCCCTATGCCATCATCTAGGAAATTAAGCGTTAGGATATTACCCTCGTTAGAGATGTGGATGTGACAAGTAGAAGCTTTGCTATGTTTGATGACGTTCTGTAGCAGTTCAACTGCCATATAGTAGATTTTTGTTTCTTGATCTGGATGTAAGGCTGTTGTAAGGTGGCCACTCTCAAGATGAAAGGATAACTCTTTGTGATTATAAGAACTAATTAGTGCATTCAATGCTGAAACAAGTCCATCTTTAATGAGAACTGGTGGATATAATTCGTGTGATAGTTTTCTTGTTCTTTCTGATGCCTCAATAATTAGCTTTGCTGCCTTGTCTGCAGCTTGTGTAGAGTCATTTTGTTGAGTAAGTGTTTGTAGGTGAAAAGAGGCAGCTGTAAGGTGGCTGGCGATCCCGTCATGAAGGGTAGCTGCAACCCTTTTCCGTTCTTGCTCTTCTCCATCTAGTTGTGCGTTAATGGCTGTTAGTTGTCCTTGTTGCTCTGTTTCTTTTATTTGCTGCTGCAGGTTGCTTTGTTTTAATTTAGTGATTCGGCGGAAGCCATAGAAGCCCAAGATAGATAAGGTCAGAAGCCCACCTAATGATATAACTGTGATGTTTAATTGTTTCTGTTGTATTCTTAATTTTTCAGTTTGTAACTTCTGTTGTAGAAGATCTTTTTCTTTCTGGGCGGTTCTCAGCTGGGTTTCAAGTGCTGATGATTTGATGATATTTTCCCTAACATTCATTTGTGCTTGATAGACAACTGATCTTCTTAACTGAGTGTAAGCTTCTTGATAATCCCCTGCTCCAAGATATAACCTCGAAGAAAAGCTGCTTATCATATAAAGAGACGAAAGGCTATCGGATCTATCGATAAATTGCACAGCTTGATCTGCGAAATTAAGACCGGTATTATAGTCTCTTCTTTCTTCAAATATTTTCGAGAGTTTGAGACAGGACCTAAAGGCAATGTATTTTAAATGTGGATAATTCTTTGATTTAGATAGAGCAAGATTGTATAATTTTATTGCTTTGTCATTTTCATTATTTATTTCATGTTCGAGGGCTTTAGTTGCATAATAGAGCGTATGGAATTTTGTGTTGTTGGGAAGTTCTTTCACAATATTATCAAAAGAGATTCTGTCGTCCGTGTCTTTCGTTTCACCAAGAAAGAGCTCTCCATCATTGAAATATATACGATAGTACTCCGCCCATGCTTTTTCTATTGTGCTTGATGATATTTGATCGAACTCTGTAAGGTACTTTTCATAATTCTTAAAAGATGTATAGCTTTCAAATGAAAAATACTCAAGGATAGATAATAGCGAAAGCTTTCTTAATTCTTTGAATTCAAACGCTCCGGAAAGCTCGTATACTTTTAATAAATGCTCTAACGATTTTGATTTATTGTTTGAAGAGTACAGAGCCCTATATCCAACTATGAGTTCTGCTAAGCAATCTGCTATGTCACTTGTTCTTTTTGGTTCGATAGGTCGGCTTGTTGCTTGGCCTCCATTATAGAGTTCTTCAGATAATAAGCTCAGGTTTTCTTTTAACTCAACATCAATTCGGGATAGATCAATAAGAGAATCAGTCTTTTCATAATCCAAGAACAACAAGGCATGATATATTTCTTGAGGAATTTGACCGAGTATTATGCAAGGATTAATTATAAAGAGTCCTACGATCAGAGGATTCAAAGCCCTTTGTATTAAGGACTTTGAATTTCCTAATAAGCTTCTACCGCTCAGGGCTCCAAACTTGGTTGAGATTAGGAATTCTGCCTTGGCCTCTTGGACATCTACAGCTTAAGTCTTCAGGCTGAGATTTCTTTTTAAGATTTGATTTCTTTTTAGGTGGGCATTCTGAAGAATCAGCATCCCGATAACTCTTAAACTCACTACTAAAAGGTTCTTGTATGTTCTCGATATCTCTATAGAAATTTTCGCTATCAAAGACTTGCCCTTTATATGCCGACCCATTATTTATGGGTTCTATTTTTCTGTGAATATTGATCACTGGTATCACGTTTTTACGAAATTTAAATTTTGATAAGTCAATTTTTCGTGAAGTTCTTTTTGATGATAAGCCTTTTACGTAAATGGTGAAATAAATTCCCTTCCCATCTTTTTTTGGTTTCAATACTCTATGGATTCCAATGTTGATTGGTCCTTTGTAATTGATTAATTTGAATTGAGCAGAAACTAACTTGTTATAGTCAGATTTGTCATTGACCAAATTTATGTAAATTGAGAAAAACGTCCCGTAGATTTGACTACTGTATATGTGTTGCCAAAGTGCCTTGTCAGGTGAAGGGATAATTGTGTTTTGAAAAATAGGTTGGTTCATCGTTTTTTAATTTATCATTTTACTCATTCCCACACTCCCACGAACCCTTAGCTTGTTAATGAGACTCTTCCTATATCCATCAACAGTATGTTTGGATAGATGAAGTTCTTTTGCAATTTCTTCACTGGTATATTCTTGAGAGATGAGGTTCATAATTTCTTTTTCTCGAGGCGTTAGCTGACTAAGCATCGCTCGTTCTTTGGCAGTCATTATTTTGCTGTCAACTCCTGCAGAAGCATTGATACTGCTTTGGATGATATCATCAAAGTACTTTTTGCCTCTCGATACATTTTCGATGGCTGCACTGATATGTGAAGCTGCTGAAGACTTAGATAAGTACGCCATTGCTCCCGCTTTGACCGCCTTTTTTACGAGGGCAATATCACTGTATGCTGAGAGGACTATTGGAAGTTTACTATTTGCTTTGACTGCGGATACAAGTTCGCAGCTATCACCACGCCCGAGATTCATATCTATGATATAGACTTCGGTTTTATTTTGACCTATTAGTTTTATGGCATCTTCATGATTATGAGCAATGTCTACAACTTGAAAGTTGTCATTTTGATTTAAAAGAGAGGCCATAGCATCGGTCAATGCTCGATGGTCATCTATCAATGAAATAGTAATCTTGTTCTTCACGCATACCTAAGATAGTGAAACCAAAATGAATTATTGAATCCCCATTTACATTTAGTCAATATTCATTAATCAAAATTGACTAAATGTAATTTCCATTAATATTTCAATGTATAGTTGAATTGATAGATTTGATTTTAAATCTGCCGTTTCAACTCATTGTCCCTCTCATACTCCTCAATAGCCAACTGAATCAACCGATCGATCAACTCCAGATTAGAGATCCCAGATATTTTCCAAAGTGTAGGATACATGCTGATATTAGTAAAGCCGGGCAGGGTGTTAATCTCATTAATGAGCAGGCGGTCATCTTCTGTAAGAAACATATCAACACGAGCCATCCCTGAGCATTCTAATTGTACGAAGGTTTCGATGGATAGTTTTTTAACAGCTTCTATTTGTTCTTCTGTTAGATCTGCAGGAATGGCAAGTTTTGCTCCTTGTTCATCTACATATTTTGCCTCGAAGGAATAGAAACCATCTTTAGGAATAACCTCTCCGGGTATGGATGCTATAGGATCGTCGTTGCCTAATACGGCACATTCAATCTCGCGGCCGATGACTCTTTCTTCGATAAGTACTTTGTTGTCATATTGAAAGGCAAGCATGATGGCAGCTTGTAGATCTACCTTACGCCTGACGAAGGAGATGCCTACTGAAGAACCAAGATTGACGGGTTTGACGAATAGTTCAGTGCCGAGTTCATCGACAATCGCATCTATATCAATGTTGGGGATGTCTCGTCTTCTTAAGGTGACCCACTTCGCGCTGGCGATACCGCCGTCTCGCAGCAATCGCTTCATGATTTCTTTGTCCATGCCTACTGCTGAACCCAAGATGCCAGGACCTACACATGGTAGATTGGCGACCTTAGCTAATCCTTGGATCGCCCCATCTTCACCATACGTACCGTGCAATACTGGAAAAATGACATCTATACCCGATAGAGGTTCTCTGTCTATGGCATTTACGGAAGTGATATAATGATCGTTAGTATTCTGAGAAAAGAGGATCTCAGTGTCTATGCCAGTCAACTCGATCTTCTTTGGATCGGAGCCATGAAGCACTTGGATACTGTCTTGTTGGTAGTACCAGCGCCCAGCCTTATCTATGCCTATCAGAACAGGTTCGTACTTCTCTCGATCAAGTGACTTGATAATGTTCTGTGCTGAAAGGAGCGATATCTGATGTTCTGTCGATCGACCTCCAAAAAGCACGGCAACCCTAATCTTTGACATATTATAATAAGTTGTAATACGAAGATAGATAATTCGGGTGAGAAGCAATTGTCACTTGACATAGATGCCGCTTTCGCAAATGTAAAGCGCTGGACATAAAGACCAAACGATTAAGTAAAAACCCTAAATCAAAGGATAACAGCCATCTCGTTATTAAGAAAAGTGGAAATTCCGTATAATTGGATCTTCTATAAAACTTAACCAAGATAAAACGTCTAAAAATGAGAATGAGATACCTTTTGTTGGGCCTAGCAGTCGTCACAATGGCCACTACGTCATGTGTAAGTAAAAAGACATTAGAAGCTTTACAGTCAGATTATGACCAGTCCGCGAGAGATCTGAGCAAATGCGGTCAAGACCTCAATGCCCAAATGGCCCTTATCGAACAGTGCGAATCTGATAAAGAGGCGCTAAGAGGCAATGTAAGAGAGCTTCAGACTACTGTATCTAATAAGGATGGTCAGATCAATGACCTAAGAGCACAAATCGAAGATCTTAGAGCCCAAAGAGATAAGCAGATGGAGCAAGTGACAGGACTTACTGTACTTTCTCAATCAGCTAATGCCAACATCGACAGAACGTTAGGTCAGATGGAGAAGAGAGACGATTATATCAGACTCCTCCAAGCAGCTAAAACAAAGGCAGATTCTATCAATCTTGCACTTTCAGTTAACCTAAAGAGCCAGTTGAGCCAGGGGATAGCTGATAGAGATGTAGAGATCAAAGTTGACAAGACAGTTGTGTTTATCAACTTATCAGATAAGATGGTTTATCAAAGTGGAAGTTCTATCCTAACGCCAAGAGCAAAAGAAGTACTTGCTAAGATCGCACTGATCGTACAAGGCAGAGAAGACCTTGAGGTGATGGTAGAAGGATACACAGATAACAGACCAATCAAAAGAGATTGCTACGAAGATAATTGGGACCTTAGTGTGAAGCGTGCTACCTCTGTGGTAAGAGTTCTTCAGAACGACTATGGCGTAGATCCTAACAGATTGATCGCTGCAGGACGTGGAGAGTACAATGTACTTGCCAGCAACGATACTCCAGAAGGAAGAAACATCAACAGACGTACAAGAATTATCATTCTTCCTAAGATTGATCAATTCTACGACTTGTTAAACCCGGACAACGCTCCTAACTAGTCAATAGATAGTAGGTAGCAAATAGATATAAAAAGCGGGCGCTCAACTTCAAGTTGAGCGCCCGCTTTTTATTCTGTACTCTCTGTTATCTTCTACTTGCTCAAGATCCTTCTGACTTCCTTTACTAATATCCCCAATGCCGGTATGTACATATCGCCATGGTGATATCCTTCAAGTTCATAAAGAGTACAATCAGGATGTTCTATCAATTGCATCATGCGCCACATAAAAGCATTTTCTTCGTAACGGCCCAACAACTCCATATCTCGATCTGCTGTGATGATGGTATAAGGAGGTGCATCATTTCTAATTAAAGCGATCGGGGCGTATTTGTCAACCACTACTTGCTTACCATCTATGCCTCTTTCTTCTCGTTGAGTAAAGTGAGTGATCGCATGTCCGCTAAATGGTATCAATCCTGCGATGTCATTAGCATCCACATGATGCTTTAGTAGATACGAAGTGTCCAGTCCAATCATGCTTGTTAAGTATCCACCAGCAGAATGTCCGGATACAAATATGCGATCCGTCATCCCGCCGTATTCTTCTATATGCTTGAAGGCCCAAGCAACAGAGGCAGCGGCATCTTCGATATACACAGGATTCTTCACCTTGGGAAATAATCTATAATTAACAGCAATGACGGCGATGCCTTTATTTTCTAATTGTACGGGTATAAACTTCTCGCCAGCCCTAAGTCCTCCGCCATGAAACCATACTACTGTTGCAAAGCTATCCAGATCAGCAGGGTAATATATGTCTAAGACACAACGCTCTTTCTGATAGTCATCTGTGATTTCTGAAGGCTCATAGTAAGAGATGTTTTCTATCGTCTGATAGTCTGCCTCTATAGCTTGAGCCGACGCAATGGTCAACACAAACTGTAAGAAGACAATTGTAATTATTGATTTCATAATACCGAATTGAGATAAGTTAATATATCTGCTACCACAAAAGAACTTCCTCCAATATAGATAAGATCTTCTTTACTTGCTTTTGCCAATGCTGCAGTATATGCTGATGGCACATCATCATACACTGCACCATGGAGCTGTAGATCCGTTGCTTTTTCTTGTAATGTTGAGCTTGATAAGGCTCTGAAGATAGATGGTTGTGTAAAGTAGTACGAGTGCTTGGGTGAGAGCATCTTCAATATTTTGTCAACGTCTTTGTCTCCGACAAAGCCGAGGACAAAATGTATATGTTTGTACTCCTGCTGATGTATATGATCCAGTACTTTTTTGATGGCATCCTGATTGTGAGCACTATCGGTGATCACATCAGGATGGCTGCCGAGCTGTTCCCAGCGTCCTTTATAATTGCTTATTTTTCTAAACGAGCTGATGCCTTGCTTTATAGCTTCAGTGCTGATTGTTTGTTCGACTATATGATTGTATTGATGAATTGCCTCTAAAGCTGTAGTGATGTTTTCTAATAAGAATGGGCCTCCGTCTGGGTTCTTGATCTCAAGTTTATAACCTTGGTTTTGATGATTGAAGATCATCTTGTTTTCTAATTGTTTATGGCTCCAACATAAAGACGCGAAGCTGAGTTGAGAATTTTCTGCTGCTGCTTTATTTATAAAAACATGATCACAAGAAGATTGATACTTACCTACAACAACTGGTCTTTCCTTTTTTATAATCCCTGCTTTTTCTCCAGCTATTGTATAAATGTCTGGCCCTAACATGTTCTGATGATCTAAGCTGATATTGGTGATAACAGAAAGTAGGGGAGTGATGATGTTGGTGCTATCTAATCTGCCTCCAAGTCCAGTTTCTATGACAGCAATGTCGACAGCTTCTTTTTTAAAATGATCAAACGCCATCACCACGGTAACTTCAAAGAAGGAAGGTCGTTGCATCTCCATCAAACTTTGATGATCTGCAACAAAGGTGATGACGGACTCCTCTGATATATAAGTACCGTCTATCTTGATACGCTCTCTAAAGTCCTCGTAGTGTGGAGAAGTGTACAATCCAACTTTCAGTCCACTCGACTGTAAGATCGCTGCGATGATATGTGCTGTTGTTCCTTTGCCGTTGGTCCCCGCGATATGGACAGTAGGGTAACTCTCATGCGGATTGTCAAGCGCCTTGACTAAGGCTTTGATGTTAGTCAAGTCCTTCTTGATCGCCGACGATCCTACCTTCTGATATACTGGTAGCTGATCATAGAGATAAGAAAGTGTTTGTTGATAATCTCTCATAGAAGTAGCAATGTAAATTGAATTGTGATTTCGGATGTCTGTTTAACAATTTATTTTGATCATTTTTGAGTCATGTCTGTGGAGCATTATGATTACATAATATGTGGTGGTGGACTTTCTGGTCTTAGCTTGGCGCATCGCTTGACGGATGAGTCATTTGCTGACAAGCGCATCTTGGTCCTTGATCAATCTTCTAAGACTACCAATGATCGCACATGGTCATTTTGGGCGCACCGTTCTTTTGACCGATATAAAAACATATATCGTAAGTCTTGGGATCGCTTGGCATTCTATGCTCCGGATACACAAGTTATAGCTGCTGCTGATCCTTATCAATATCATACGATCTCAGGCATCGACTTTTACAATCATACGCTGAAAGCGATCAATACAAGTGGCCATGTTGATTTTAAAGTTGCATCTGTTCAGGATGTTGTAGACCAAGCCGATCAAGTCTCTGTCCATACGGATCAAGCTATATATCACGCCGACTATGTTTTCGATAGTATCGTCAAGTCGTTTCCGGAACAAGAAAAATTGTTCGTGTGGCAGCACTTTATGGGTTGGGAGGTTAAGTTGACAGAAGGAAGCTGGGATGATAGCACTGCGACTTTCATGGACTTCAGAGTCGATCAAGGTGACGATACAAGGTTCGTTTACATTCTACCATTCGACAAGCAGACAGCTTTGATTGAAGCGACTGTTTTTTCCAAAGATCTATGGACTGAAGAGCAGTATAAAGAGATGTTGGTTGATTATATGGACCGATATGTTGGCCATGCCTATGAGTTGATGAGCACTGAGCTCGGTAAGATACCGATGACGACTGCGACTTTCAGCAAAGGAAGTAAAAGGGTTATACCGATTGGTACTAATAATGCCACAGTCAAACCTTCTTCTGGATATGCCTTCATGCGCATCCAAAAAGAGTGCGATATATTGGCAGAGCGTATCAGTCAAGGAAAGATAGCTCGGGTCACACAGAAGCGGAGATTCATAGCTTATGACAAGACGCTACTCAATGTGTTATTGACTCAGAAAGAAAGCGCTCAGAGGGTATTTAGCCTGATGTTTCAGAGGAACTCCTATGGACAGAATCTTAAGTTTTTGGATGAGGAGACGTCACTTTGGGAAGAAGTCAAGATATTTTGGACACTTCCTTTTTGGTCATTTTTAAGGGCTTTCCTTTCGGAAAATGTCTTTTCGGGTACAAAATCCAGGACGGTAAGTAATTCTTAACACGTTCTCAGATCAAGAAATTAGTGTTTTTCCCTCTTCTGTCATATCTTTGATAGTAACAATATAACCGAATAGTTATGACTTTCACATTCTTATACATTATAACTTTGTTTAATACGTCTGCTCTTACAGTTCCTACAGAACTGACAAATGACGTAGATCCAACGATAACAATAGAAGCTCCAGTTGAAGAAATCAAGTGGTATACTTGGGCAGAAGCAGCTGAGTTATCTAAGACAGCACCTAAGAAAGTATTCATAGATCTATATACAGATTGGTGCGGATGGTGTAAGAAGATGGACAAGTCAACTTTCCAAGATCCTGAAGTAGTAAAGTTTCTCAACGAAAACTTCTATCCAGTCAAGTTCAATGCTGAGCGCAAAGATGCGATCACTTGGAATGAGACTACTTTCGAATATATCAAGTCAGGTAGAAGAGGCGTACACCAATTAGCATATGCACTACTTGACGGTAGAATGGGTTATCCAGCATTTGTAACATTGGATGAGACATTCGCTCGTATCATGATTTCTCCAGGCTACAAGAAGGCTCCACAGTTAATGAAGGAGTTGGTCTTCGCCAAAGATGAGAAGTACATGGATATGTCTTTCGATGACTATATGGCTAAGGCCGAGTAGTTCGTGAGCGTTTGACTGATCAAGGT
>CALIHL010000109.1 GCA_938022935.1 uncultured Saprospiraceae bacterium | reverse complement strand
ATGGAGGAGGGCTCACACACGTCAATCGTAAAGAAAGCCTGGTGGCTACCTATTCTACAAAGGATGGTCTGCCTTCTAACTTTTTAAAAGGTGTGCTGTCACAAGGCGATACGGTCCTATGGATGAGTACTAACAATGGCCTATCCAGATTTGATATAAGTCGAAGTTCATTTTCTAATTTTGGAATAAAGGATGGCTTGGTTAGTGAAGTTTATCAGAGATATTCTTTTTTAAAAACTATGGATGGTCAGTTTTTCTTTGGAGGTGATAGGGGATTGGATGCATTTTATCCTTCAGACCTAACGGCAATTGCAGCCCAAGAGTCGTTACATAATCTGCAGATCACGAGTGTCGGTTATTATAATGGACTTGATCAGAAAACAATTGACGTAACCGGACAAGTGATAGCGGATAGTATCATTGAACTAAAACACAACGATCGATCCATCAATATAGAGTTCGCACTGATGGATCTGTCACATCCATATGATCACTTATATAGTTGGAGGATGAGCGGATTTGAAGATTTATGGTCAGCGCCATCTTCTGTTAACCAAGTCAGTTATAGCCAACTGCCTCCTGGAGATTATAATTTTGAAGTAAGAGCTTCTTGGAGGTTAGTGTCTCAAGAAACACCGCAGTTGACCATAGCGGTTCATGTTGCAGAAGTGTGGTATAAGCAATTGTGGTTTCAGTTGTTAGTGTTGTCTTTGATGGGACTGTCATTGTACGCAGTGCCAAGATGGCGCTATAATGAGAGACTCAAGAAGCAGCAAGAGCTAGATGCCTTACGAACCAAGATATCTAGTGATCTCCATGATGATGTAGGCTCTATGTTGGCGGGCCTATCAATGCAGGCTCAGATCTTAGAATATAAAGCCAATGAAGAAGATAAAGATTCTCTCAATCAGATCAGCGAGATATCGCGTAACGCTATGGAGACGATGAGAGACACAGTGTGGGCGATCGACTCACGGCAAGATAGATATACTAGTCTAGTAGACCGCATGAGAGACTTCGCTGAGAATAGTTTGTTTCGATCTGACATCAATTATAAAATAACAACAGAAGGCTTGGATGAAAAAGAAATCATCTTGCCCAACATCAGGCAGCAACTCTATCTGATATACAAAGAAGTAGTAACCAATATTATAAAACATGCTAACGCCACTCATGTGAATATACAGTTGCTGAAGTCAGATGGTATCTTATTGTTGAGTATGAAAGACAATGGTGTAGGGAGAGTAAAGAAAACTAGCTCAGGTCAAGGGCTTTCCAATATAAGGATGAGGGCAGAAAGAATCAATGGGTCGCTTCAGCTGATAGATAATGAAGGATTGGAAGTTAGAGTCAAAGTAAACGTAGCGTAAGTGGCAATATTCAATTTTAGTTTGCGATACGCTAGTAGAGCTTCCAGATTACTGGATTCTACTAAATTATGCCGAGTTGCTACAACTACTTGTTTTCTCTTTTTAGTCTCAAGTGCAACAGGTCAGAATATTGCTTCCGAGATTCTCAGATGGGAGATTCATCATGACGCTAGTGAGTCTATTCCTGCTTCTAATTGGAGAAGGTTTGATGTAGAGACTTTGCTTCCAGATCAAGATACCTTTTGGTTGCATGTTGAGATTGAAAAAACAAGTAGTAGTCAAGCTATTGAGATTCTATTATTACATGGACTACAAGAAGTAGAGCTATTTAAAAAAGAAAGCACTGGGGATATATCTGGCCCCACCATATTAGGTACGTCGATACCGCTGAGTCAGCTGGATTTACCTGAAGGTGTTATAAAATATGGTAGAGGCAATAGTGCTCAGGTCCCATTGGATCTTCATCTCGGTGTGAATCATTATTACTTACGTGTATTGCAACCTGTTTTCGAAAAAACTCCTCTATTAGCTAATCTTTATACGCTCAATGATTGGTATGCTTTGACAACAAAAGATAGATCGAGGACCTTCTTGATGCAAGGATTTATAGGTGGTGCTTTATTAATCATTAGCGTTTATCACTTTTTGATATTTCTAATAAGAAGAGATGAGCCATTTTTATGGTACGCCGTATACACGGCTTTGTTATGTGCTTCGATGCTATTAGAGAATGGAGTGCTCCAAAGCACCATATTTATGGACTACCAATATGGTTATCGTATACTCTGGGAGATACAACTCTTGTCATTTATGCCTGCGATGATATACTTCTTGTTTATGAGGAGTTTTATCAATTTAGAAAAGCAAATACCTTGGTTAGATCGATTTGTCCGTCGGTATTTGATCGTTTATATACCTTTAGCTCTATCTCTGGATATCTTTTTTATATACACCCTTAAGGTGACTCCATTGACATTTATATTTCCACTTTCTATCTTGATATTGGGACTGTTTTGTGTTATCGTTATTTTTAGAAACGGTGATAGGCTTGCATTGTACTTTACTGTCGGGAGCCTTATTCTATACCTCAGTGTTTTTTCTAATACAATGATATCATTGTTCATTGCTTTAGGGTGGATGTCAGAGTTGAACTTTCCACGGGTGTGGATCACGGAGTTTGGAGTCATCTTGGAGATTCTAATATTTTCGTTAGGTCTTGGATATAGACTCCGCATGCAAGACAATGAAAAACAAATTGCCGTTGACCATCTCCGCAAGAATATATCAAGTGACCTTCACGATGATGTAGGTACGATGTTGTCAGGACTTTCCATGCAAGCTCAAGTATTGGCATTTAATGCTACAGATGAAGATAAAGAATCGCTCAATCAGATCAGTGAGATATCAAGTAATGCTCTTGACACGATGAGAGATACAGTTTGGGCCATAGACTCAAGACAGGACAAGTTTGAAAACCTCTTAGATCGGATGCGCAACTTCGCCGAAAACAGTCTTTTTAATTCTGAAGTTGATTATAACATAAGTACAGAAGGGTTAGAAAAAGAAGAAAAGGTCCTCCCTAATATCCGTCAACAACTATATCTTATATACAAAGAAGCCATCACCAACGTCATAAAGCATTCTAAAGCAAGCTATGTTGATGTCTCTCTAGTCAAGTCACCCAAGGACATCAGGCTAATTATAAAAGACAATGGGGTAGGAGTGACTTCTACAAAGCACTCTGGGTTAGGACTTTCCAATATGGAGATGCGTGCGAAGCGGCTTGGTGGTTCTTTGTTATTAACTAATGATAATGGTCTGAAGATAACGGTAGTTGTACCGTTATAATATCAGTAACCAAGAGTCAAAACTTCTTTTGATTTAATCTTGCACGAATAACTTAAGTAGAAAGAAGTTGCACTATCGTTTTAGTCTACTATGTCGCTTTTACACAAACTTATACCCATGCTTAGTCATCGGTAGTGACCGAATCCTCTCGCCCGTAGCGGCGAATATCGCATTAGCCAGCGCTGGAGCTGCAGGAGGTGTGCCTGGCTCACCAACACCTCCAGGATGCTCATCAAGATCCATAATGTGTACATCAACCTTTGGGCAAACAGCCATACGTACCATCTCATAAGATGGGAAGTTAGATTGCTCAACGCCACCATTTTTCCAAGTGATCTCTCCATATAGTGCTGCTGTGAGGCCGTATATCATACCACCTTCTACTTGCGCTTTTACAGTGTCAGGATTGACAACATTACCGCAGTCGATGGCACAAGTGTACTTGTCTATTTTAAATTCTTTGTCACCCACTTTAATGATTTCTGCAACTTCAGCAACGATAGAACCAAAAGACTTTGCAATTGCGATACCTCTATATCTACCTTCTTCTGCAGGATTGTTCCAGCCACTGAGTTCTGCAACTTTATCTAGGACGGCCGCATAGCGTGGATACCCCGCCATTTTGGACTTTCTAAATTGGTAAGGATCTATACCTACAGCATGAGCACATTCATCCATGAATGATTCTGAGAAGAAAGTGTTCTGACTGAAGCCTACACTTCTCCAGAAGCCAATCTGGATCGGAAGTTCTAAGTTTCCAAATGCTACACGATAGTTATCCATCTTATAGGGTAAGGCAGTAAGTCCTTCTGCTGTAGCATGATCTTTTTTAGGTGGTGTTGCCATGGCTGGCATGATGCGCATCATCGCACTGTTGCTTACAGATTGAAGTGCCGCCATGTTGTCCCAAGCTGCAATCTCACCATTTGGCTTGACCTTAGCTTTAAACTTACAAACAGATGCTGGACGATACATGTCGTTACGCATATCTTCTTCTCTGGTAAAGACTGTTTGGACCGGAGTGCCTTCCATCTCTCTTGCGATTGCTGCCGCAAGTTTGACAAAGTCAGGTTCTGCTCTACGACCAAATCCTCCACCGAGGTAGGTTATATTGACCTTTGTATTCTCTTTAGGTATGCCTGTTACTTCTGTAAGCAAGTTCTGCACAATAGATGGTCCTTGATGTCCCACCCAAGTCTCACACTTTCCATCTTTTACCAGGACGGTACAGTTCATTGGCTCCATAGTAGCATGAGCGAGGTATGGCACTTCATAGTTTGCTTCTAT
>CALIHL010000108.1 GCA_938022935.1 uncultured Saprospiraceae bacterium | reverse complement strand
ATGGTCAAAGGAGTAGGGACAAAGACTGATGATGTGCTTGCTTCTTTAGATGCATCTTATGAATCAGGTACAACTGATGAATTCATAGAACCACTGATCATTGATGAAGAAGGTGTGATAAAGGCTGACGATGCAGTCTTGTTTTTTAATTATCGTACTGATCGTCCGAGACAGATCACAAGAGCACTAACACAAGAAGACTTTGAAGATCATGGTCTTTGTAAGTTGCCGCTTCATATGGTTACGATGACCAATTATGATCAAAGCTACCAGGGTATCCACGTTGTCTATGACAAGGATGATATAGCAGAGACGATGGGACAAGTAGTCAGTGCAGCAGGCCTAAGTCAAGTAAGAATAGCGGAGACCGAAAAGTACCCGCACGTTACCTTTTTCTTCAATGGCGGTCGAGAAGAACCTTTTCCATTGGAAGATAGGATTGTGGTGCCTTCTCCGAAGGTGGCAACATATGATCTGGCTCCAGAGATGTCGGCACAAGCAGTAACAGATGCGATTTGTAATCGTATAAAAGATAATGCTCCTGACTTCATCTGCCTCAACTATGCCAATGCAGATATGGTAGGTCATACTGGCGATTTTGATGCAGCTCAGAAAGCATGTGAAGTAGTTGATCAATGTCTTAATGAGTTAGTGGATGTAGCCTTGGACAAAGATTATGAGATCATAGTGATCGCTGATCATGGTAATGCCGAGTTGATGATCAATGAAGATGGTACACCTCATACGGCTCATACAACTAACCTTGTGCCTGTGATATATGTATCGAAGCAAAACAGTGGGGCACAGATAAAAGATGGAAAGTTGGCAGATGTATCGCCAACATTATTGGCACTTATGAATGTCAAGCAGCCAGAGCTGATGACAGGTGTTACCCTTGTGACTTTTCCAGCTTAAGGGTTACATTATATAAATGCGTAATGTACTTTTGCGTGCTTAAAAGGTAAAGAAGAATTAATCGAACTGACGCATCGTCGTTCATCATTGAAAAAAAAGGAATATTGAAAGTGTATAATTTTAGTGCAGGTCCGGCTATTCTTCCACAAGAAGTATTTGCGGAAGCGTCAGAAGCAGTTAAAGATTTTAATGGTATCGGTCTAAGCATCTTAGAGATCTCACATAGGTCTAAGGAGTTTCAAGCAGTCATGGACGAAGCAGTAGCCCTTGCAAAAGAACTCTTGAGCATACCAGAAGGTTATGAAGTGCTATTCTTACAAGGAGGAGCCAGCTCACAGTTTATGATGACAACAATGAATCTTCTTGGAGAAGGGGAAACTGTAGCGTATGTTGATACTGGTACTTGGTCAGCTAAAGCGATCAAAGAAGCGGAGCTTTATGGTAATGTCAATGTGGTCGCAAGTAGCAAAGAAGAAGGATACGACCAGATACCGAAAGGTTATAGTGTCCCAGCTGATGCGAAATACGTACACCTAACCAGTAACAATACCATTTTTGGTACTCAGTTTCAATCATTTCCAGATGTGAATGTGCCTATAGTGGCAGATATGTCATCTGATATCTTCAGTAGATCGATTGACGTATCTAAGTTTGGAATCATTTATGCGGGTGCACAAAAGAACATGGGGCCATCAGGTGTTACAATGGCTATCGTAAAGAAAGACTTTGTAGCGGAGCCAGTTAGAAATGTCCCTACGATGCTCAACTATAATACGCATATCGGCAAAGGCTCTATGTTTAACACTCCACCTGTTTTTCCAATTTACGTAAGTATGTTGACGATGAGATGGATCAAAAAACATGGAGGCGTCGATAAAATAAATGAACTCAATACTGCGAAAGCAAACCTTATATATTCTACTCTGGACAATAGTGAGTTGTTCTACGGCCGCGCAAAAAAAGAAGACCGATCTAAGATGAACGCTGTTTTCTTAATCAAGGATGAATCTTTAGCTCCAGCGTTTTTAGAAGCATGTGCTGCGGCAGGTTGCAATGGTGTGAAAGGCCATAGATCAGTAGGTGGCTTTAGAGCTTCGATCTACAACGCTATGTCTATAGAAGGAGTACAGAAACTTGTGGACGTCATCACGGAGTTTGAAAAAGCTAATGCATAAGGCCCATGGCCAAAGCGCTTAAAGAAATATGGAATGTAGATGGGCTCGAAATCCCCGTCTATATTTATAAAGAGCGCAGATACAACAATCGCATATCTATCACTCAAAATGGTGTAAATCTTAGAATCCCAAAGATGGGTGCTAAGATCATGGATCAATCATATCGTACTTGGGCAATGGAATGGCTCAAGAAGCAAGTGGTTGAACGTCCAGATATCATCCAGAGATTTAGAGTAACGGACTACGTAAGTGGTCATACTGTCCATACTCCTTTTAAAGATTATGTCCTTGACCTAAAGATGTCGACGAGGTCTACATCTGCCGGCAAACTAATAGGTAATGTGATGTATCTCAATCTCAATGATGAGATGCCAGAAGCTATAAGTGCAAGGACGATTAGGACCTTAATGTCAAGGTTGATCGGACAAGATCAACTCGCAAGGGTCAGTAAGCGGATACATGATATCAATGATCACTACTTTAAGCAGCCCATCAAGAAGGTCAGAATTAAGAACAATTCGTCCAACTGGGGAAGCTGCTCCAGTACTGGTAACATCAATATATCTACTAAAACACTACTTGCACCAGCAGATGTGCAAGACTATATCTTTGTCCATGAGCTATCCCATCGGATCGAGATGAATCATTCGCCAGCATATTGGGCTATTGTGGAAGGTGTGATGCCTTCTTACAAAAATCATGAACGCTGGATCAAAGAGAATGGTCATAAGTGCGAACTGTGAACATATTACGAAATCTCTATGTATATGATATTGTGTATTAGAGCGCTTTAAATATTAAGATTTATTATAATATTTCTTTACATTAGTGCCCAGAAAGAATAACCACAGATCTGGACACTTCTGTAATTGAATTGATTGCCTCTTTTTTAATGGCTTTTCTTGTTTGCTATCTAGCGATGCCAAGCATCATTAGAATAGCTATCAGAAGAGGTATCGTCGATGCTCCCTCAGAGCGAAAAGCCCATAAACAGGTCACTCCTTCATTTGGAGGAGTAGGTATCTTCTTAAGCTGCGTACTGATATCTCTTCTCTTTATCCCTTCGGAGAATATGGATCAGATCAGATATGTATTTGCAGCACTGACTATCATCTTCTTAGTGGGAGCGCGTGATGATCTTGATCCATTGACACCAGGAGCCAAGTTATTTGGGCAGTTGCTCGGAGTAGCTTTGATCATATTCTGTGCGGAGATTAAGTTGACAAGTCTTCATGGTCTATTTGGTATCCATGAGATACCGGAGATGATGAGTATCATATTGACGACCGTAGTCTTTATATTCTTGATTAACTCATTTAACCTAATAGACGGTATCGATGCCTTATGTGGTAGCATCAGCATCCTTGTTCTATCTGTGATCGGCACTTGGTTTTTCTTCATTGGAGAAGCTGCCTTTGCCATATTGGCCATAACTACAGCTGGAGCGACGTTGGCATTTCTTAAATACAACATCTCGCCATCTAAGATATTTATGGGTGATACGGGATCTCTGGTCTTAGGGACGATGTGTACGGTCTTGATGATCCAGTTTTTAGAAGTTGAAGCATCTGCAGTGATACCTTCGTTTGTGTCTGCATCTACGATTGCGATAGGGTTATTTATACTTCCTGCATTTGATACGACTCGTGTCTTTGTTCAACGATTACTAAATGGTAAGTCGCCATTTCAACCAGATAAAAATCATATACACCATCTCCTATTAGAGTTGGGACTATCTCATATGCAGTCCACATCTTTACTCTTAGTTGTCAATACTGGTTTTCTGGTGTTGGCCATAAGACTTCAGGAGATTAATCCCACTGTCTTTTTATTTATCTCTCTGGGTATCGCTGTGTGTCTTACACAATGCTTACACCTCAGCATCTACCTCAAGGGGAGAGATGTACTACGCACTGAACCATGAATTTGATTTTCTATGTCTTCATCGGAGGAGGCTTAGGAAGTATCTGTAGATATGGCATCACTAAGCTGTGGCCAGTATCACAATTACATTATGGTACGCTTACCGCAAATATTATCAGCTGTATGATCCTTGGTTTTCTAATTGGTATGAATGCCGAAGGGATATTAAAGAACGAACAGCGCTTACTGTTGATGACAGGTTTTTGTGGTGGCTTCAGTACTTTTTCAACTTTTAGTGGAGAGCTGGTCCAGTTGTATCAAGGAGACCAAGTCGCCTCGACTATGCTTTATCTAACACTAAGTATCGTGGCTGGAGTTGTATCCATTTTGATAGGCATGTTCTTGTCTAAGTTTGTGACGGCAACGATCTAACTACACATCCCTTAGCAGTTTTCCCAATTTCAATTTTAGCTTACTCAGCTTATGCTTATTGTAGTGATGGTACGATTCTGTGATTCTACTTTTGGCCGAATCAGAAAGTTCGTACTTCTCCATCTCTGTCATCCACTTGTTGTAGAATATCTTCCTTGCCTGATCAACTTCCTTTTGATCTTGATAGGTGTTGTGGTCATGAACTCCTCTGATCACTTTTGGAGGATTTGTTGGGATAGATTGGAGCTTACTGATGCTGGCTAAGCGCCATATCAAGTCAGTGTCTTCGCCAATCTTGAGGCCTTCGTCGAAGTATCCAACCTCTTCGATTTTTGATTTTCTGATGATGAGGCTGATGATTGATATGCATTCTTCTCTATTGCTAATTAGAAAATCTTGAAGCTCTAAAGGCTGATCAAAACTCTTCGTGGTGGCAGTTATTTCTTGAAGAGAAGAATCGAGTGTTTGGTTTTTATACTCAGATAAAACTGGTTCATGAGTTCCATCGATGTTGTCGAGATTTATAGCTCTGAATTGCTCAAATCTATTAGGCAGATAATAGTCATCGACATCACAAAAAGTTATCCATTCACTTGACGCACTTTTTATACCCAGATTGCGTGATGCGCTTCGTCCAATATTAGAATTATCCTTATGCTGCTGTAGTGTTATTCTTTTGTCCTTATTTGCGAAAGCGTTAATCATAGCGATTGATTCATCTGTTGAGCCATCGTCAACAACTATAATCTCAGTCAACTCTTTCTGTTCTATCATCGACGTCAGACATCTATCGATAAAGCGCTCACCATTATAAACAGGGATTACTACGGCTATGCTTTTATCCATGATTTGCATGCCCTTTGATATAGCCATCGATGATGAAGTATTGAGCAAGGATGTATGTGCTCATCACTGTAAGTTTGCCAAGGCGCAGATCAGTAAACTGATGAAGAGCAAGCACTGTATCAGAAATCATGAACAAAAGTGTTCCTCCAAAAACCATCCAATATCCGGCTAATGCCTTGTCTCTTGCAAAAGCAGTAAACGACATCAATCCAATCGCCAACACATAGATGATCACAGGTACCAACAAATCGTCTAAACTTTCCCAGAGGAAAGCGGTAATTGCTCCAGTGGTTAATAACAAGAATATACCATAGAAATAGGACGACTTATTGAGTGATCGATCTTTCCAAAAAGTGACACTATATAGTAATTGCATGATCAAGAATGATCCCAATCCGAAGAGAAAGCGATCATCTGAAAGCAAAAAAATATCTCCAGCCCAAGCGGCAATGATAGCAACCAAGAAGATGAACTTGCTTTGCGAATAAATCATCTTGAAGTGCGATAGATAATAGGCACCCAAAGCTATCATGATACACGGTTTGGTCCATACTCGACTACCTCCTGTGTAGACTTGATATAAGTCAGCTAAGGATACAATAGCAAAGATGAAAAGTAGAACCTGACGCTCCATGTGCACAAGTTAAGGTTAATCTTAAGCAATAATCCAGGCTGGCTCTTTATGAATTGACAAATGAATATCCAAGATAATAGTGCAGAGCGGTCATCATCGGCATACAATTTGGATTACTTTTGTCTTACGATAAGAGATGATCAAGAGAACGCAACACGCCGTAAGAGTTTTTGCCCCTGCAACAGTGGCAAATGTGGCTGTAGGCTATGATATACTTGGGTTTGCAATAGAGAAGCCCGGGGATGAGGTGAGGGTTCGATTTGGTAAAGAACCTGGCCTTACTATCAAAAGCATCCACGGTACGACTAAATCTCTCCCAAGAGATCCAGAAAAAAATACTGCAACAAAAGGTGCACTGGCACTACTTAAGCATCTTGGAGAAGAGGATACACCTATAGAAATGGAGATCTACAAGAAGATGCCATTTGGGAGTGGTATGGGATCGAGTGCAGCGAGTGCTGCAGCAGGTGTTTTGGCTATAAATGAACTACTGGGCCAGCCACTTGAGAAGAGAGCATTGGCAGAGTTTGCGGTGATTGGTGAGAGTGCTGCTGATGGAGCAATCCACGGTGATAATGTGATACCATCACTTGTAGGAGGAATGGTTTTGATAAGAGACAATGCCACTTTCGATTTTTTAAAACTGCCGGCGCCAAGAGGTTTATCTGTCTTTGTGATCTATCCCGAGATAGAGATCTTAACAAAGGATGCGAGAGCAGTGCTTGGAGATGAGGTCTCACTTAGTAAGATGATTGCGCAGACTGGTAATATTGCATCGTTTGTGGCGAGCTTATACAAGTCAGATCTCGATCTCATGAAGCGTAGTCTGACGGATCATATCATTGAGCCGCAGAGAGCACAGTTGATACCTCACTTTTATGAGTTACAATCGATGGCTCTCAAAGAAGGAGCCATGAATTATACCATCAGTGGTGCTGGCCCAAGCATGTTTGGTTTTGCACAAAACACTTTGGTTGCTGAAAATGCAAGTGCAGCCATCGTAAGTTATCTGGCTAAGCATAATATTAATGCTCATCCCTACATTTCCCAGATCAATACTACGGGTGCTTACAAAATGTAATTAGAAAGTCTAAGTTTTTAAGATAGGATACGAGTATGCGATTTTACAGCACTAAGAATAAAGAATATATAGTTGATCTGAAGACGGCAGTACTGCAAAGTCTTCCTCCAGATAACGGCTTGTACATGCCTACTCAGATACCTGAGTTGTCTGAAGATTTTATAAATAGACTTTCTAAATATAGCTTTCAAGAGATAGCAACAGAAGTGGCTAAAGAATATCTTGAAGAGGACTTTGAGGAGTCTCAGATTGTCTCTTTAATCAATCATGCTATCAACTTTCAAGCACCAGTGTCATCTCTTGATGATCAACTTCATGTGTTAGAATTATGGCATGGTCCGTCTTTGGCTTTTAAAGACTTTGGTGCTCGCTTTATGGCAGCCGTGATGTCAAGGTTGGCTGAGGGTTCTGATAAAAGATTGACGATACTTGTAGCCACCAGTGGCGATACCGGAGGTGCAGTAGCCGCTGGCTTCTTAGGAGTAGACAATGTAGATGTCATCATACTTTATCCATCTGGTAAGGTAAGTCCACTACAAGAAAAGCAATTGACAACCTTAGGACAGAACATCACTGCTCTTGAGATCGGTGGTACATTTGATGATTGTCAGGCACTTGTAAAGCAGGCATTTCTTGACAAAGAAATCAATGAAAAATATATGTTGAGTTCTGCTAACTCAATCAATATCACAAGACTAATCCCACAGAGTTTCTACTACTTTGAAGCATACAAGCAATTAGAAAATAAAGAAGAAGTTGTTTTTTGTATACCTTCTGGAAACTTTGGCAATCTCACAGCCGGTTTACTGGCAAAAAGAATGGGACTTCCAGTCTCTAAATATATAGCAGCAACCAATGCTAACGATGTTGTGCCGCAGTATCTACAAAACGGCGACTATACTCCCCGTCCATCAGTACCCACTATATCCAATGCTATGGATGTAGGTGCGCCTTCTAATTTTAGAAGAATGGAAGACCTCTATGGTCATTTGTGGGAAGGTATGAAGGGAGATATCGTCGGTTATGCATATGATGATTACCAGACGCGAGATGCTATTAAGGAGATATACGATAGATATAAGTATGTGATGGATCCTCATGGAGCTGTTGGTTATTTGGCCGCTAAGGCATATCAAAAGGACCATCCTCATAGCAACATCGTAATTTTAGAAACTGCGCACCCTGCCAAGTTTCTTCCGGTTATGGAGCCTATACTAGGTACGGTTGAGGTACCTGAGCGATTGGCAGTATTGAGCGATCGAGAAAAGGTGGCTCATTCATTAAGTACTGACTATGACAGTTTTAGGTCATGGTTGATGAGTAAATAGTAGACTTAACGCTTACCTTTGCAGCGTGGATAATCTCACTCGCCTGCTTCAAGCGTATCGAGATGACAGTAGAGTAGCAGGTATCATTGAGAAGCTCAAAGCTTCAGACTCACCGAGTCGGATACTTTCTACCGAGATGGTAGGAGCTCAGGAATGCTTTGTCCTAATGGGACTAAGACAACAACATGGCCATCGCAATCATGTGATTATCTCAACAGATAAAGAAGAGGCCGCTTACATACAAAATACACTTGACAATCTCAGTGAAGACAGGGCTGTCTCATTATTTCCTGATTCTTTCAAAAGACCACTGCATTTTGAAGAGTTAGATGCGCACAATGTGTTACAACGTACGGAGGCCATTAATAGGATGAATCTTAACCCTAAAGCAGGAGAGATAATAGTTACTTATCCTGAAGCAATATTTGAAAAAGTAGTTGATCCAGAGTTGATCAATGATCAAAAGATAGAAGTAACAGTCAATGAGTCCTTAGATCTTGATACGATCTTAGAGGTGTTGATAGAGTATGGATTTGAAAGAGTGGACTTTGTCTATGAACCTGGTCAGTTTTCAATAAGAGGAGGTATAGTCGATATATTCTCTTATGGTAATGAGTGGCCTTATAGAGTTGAGCTATTTGATGATGAAGTGGAGAGCATTAGAATGTTCAATCCTGGTGATCAACGATCTATAAGATCTATATCAAAGGTTGCGATCATACCTAATGTTACAGGACAGTTCAGCTCAGAGCAAAAAGTGCCTTTGTTTAGTGTCTTTCCTAAAGACACAGTTGTCTGGATCAAGGACGCTGACTTCTTAGTGGATCAACTCCAGAAGTGTTTTGATAAAGCAGAAGAGTTTGGCAAAGACTTGCTGATGATGGAGAATGATCTCTTGAGTGAGATTTTTAAAGATCGATCTTTTATTGTTCCTGGTGACTTGTTGAACTATATAGATGAACATCCTATCATATTTACTTCGCGAACCCGACTTTTAAAAAACTATGATCATGAAGTTTCTTTTGAAGGAAAGCCGCAACCAAGTTTTAACAGGAGCTTTGATTTGTTGATTGAGGACTTGAAGCTGAAAGAAAAAGAGGGATTGGAAAACTATCTCTTCACGGAGAGCACGAAGCAGATAGAAAGATTCTACAATATTTTTGATGACCTCAACGCCAGTGTCCAGTTTCACCCTGTTACAAAATCTATACATCAAGGATTTATAGATAGGCATATCAAGGTAGCGTGCTTTACTGATCATCAGATCTTTGAGCGTTTTCATCGCTATAAACTACGCAGAGGTTTCACGCGTGAACAAGCGATGAATCTAAAGATGATTAGGGAGTTACAACCTGGTGACTTTGTTGTGCATATAGATCATGGGATTGGAAAATACTCTGGATTAGAAAAGATAGATATCAAGGGACATATACAAGAGTCAGTAAGGCTTTTTTATAAAAATAATGATATCCTATATGTGAGTATTAATTCTCTTCATAAGATATCCAAGTATTTAGGTAAAGATGCTACTGCACCTAAATTGGATAAAATCGGAAGTGATGCATGGAAATCACTAAAGAGAAAAACAAAGCGTCAAGTAAAAGATATCGCAAAGCAGCTGATCAAGTTGTATGCTAAGCGAAAGACAACGCCAGGCTTTGCGTGTGAACCTGATGGTTATCTACAAAATGAACTGGAAGCTTCTTTTATCTACGAGGATACTCCCGATCAGTTGTCCTCAACTATCGCGGTAAAAGCGGATATGGAGAAAGATCATCCGATGGATCGATTGATCTGTGGTGATGTTGGATTTGGAAAAACGGAGATAGCCATTAGAGCAGCCTTTAAAGCTTGTGTCAATGGAAAGCAGGTCGCGATCTTGGTGCCAACTACCATTCTGGCTTTGCAGCATTATAAGACTTTTAGTGAGCGGTTGAAGGACTTTCCAGTAACGGTTGATTATGTTAATCGGTTCAAGACGGCAGGTCAAAGAAAGAAAACGTTTGAAGCTGCGAAGGAAGGAAAGGTTGATATTCTAATTGGCACACATGCTATACTCAACAAGCAAGTTGGATTTAAGGACTTGGGCTTGCTGATTATAGATGAAGAACAAAAATTTGGCGTAGCGGCCAAAGAGAAGCTCCGTGGTTTAAAGGTTAATGTTGATACACTTACATTAACCGCAACGCCGATACCAAGAACTTTGCAGTTTTCATTGATGAATGCAAGGGATCTCTCCATTATAAAAACTGCACCGCCTAATAGGCAGCCTATACACACTGAGCGAAGAGTCTTTAATGATGAAGTGATTAAAGAGTCGATCTACTATGAGATCCATCGAGGAGGACAAGTCTTCTTTGTACACAATAGAGTGAAGACCTTGGCTGATATAGCAGCGATGGTAACAAGACTTTGTCCAGATGCTTCAGTTGCGGTCGCTCATGGCCAGATGGATCCAAAGAAATTAGAAGAAACTTTGGTGTCATTTATAGATCATAAGTACGATGTTCTGGTCTGCACTAATATCATTGAGACGGGACTTGATATCCCTAATGCTAATACGATGATCATCAACAATGCTCATCACTTTGGATTGAGTGATCTTCACCAGTTAAGAGGTAGAGTAGGGCGTTCTAATAAGAAGGCATTCTGCTATTTATTTGCTCCACCACTTTCTGTTCTCACGGCAGAAGCGAGGAAGAGATTGAAAACACTTGAAGAGTTTAGTGATCTGGGTAGTGGATTCCATATTGCGATGAAAGATCTTGACATCCGTGGTGCTGGTAATCTACTAGGAGGAGAGCAAAGTGGGTTTATAGCTGATATAGGATATGAGACCTATCAAAGGATATTAGAAGAAGCGGTTTTAGAGTTAAAAGAAACTGAGTTCAAAGATGTGTTTGATGAAGAGTTGGAGCGCACTGGATATGTGAGGAGTGTTGATATCGATACAGATATCGAGATGTTGATACCAGATAAGTATATCAATAATATACAAGAGCGGCTTAATGTCTACACTGCGATGGACGGCGTTAATAATGAAGAAGAGTTGATCGTTTTTCGTGATGGATTAAAAGATAGATTTGGCCCATTGCCAGTTCAGATAGACGAATTGTTTAACGGACTTCGCCTAAGATGGATCTGTAAGCGTTTGGGTTTTGAAAGAGTCGTATTGAAGAATAGATCTTTGAAATGTTTCTTTTTGTCCAATGCTCAATCTTCCTTTTTCGAAACTAAATTTTTCCAATCTTTTCTTGAATACATATCGACAAGGGGGACGTTGCTCGGTCTCACTCTTAAGCAAGGCAAGGCTTTTCTAATCATGAGTAAGTCTGGAGTGAAGAATCTTAAAGAAGCGCGCATCCTGTTGGAACGTATCTTAGAAGATATCGATCCAAAATCGGCTCAGACTAAGCAGGATACTGCACATAGTTCCTTGGCGTCTCCCACAGCTTGATTGTTACCTCATATTTGTCACCAAGCTTCTCCTGCATGATCTGCCAGATGAGATGACAAAAGTTCTCAGTGGATGTTAACATTGTTTTGAACTCTGGAACATCAAGATTTAAGTTTTTATGATCGAACTTGTTCTCAACTTCTTTCTTGATGATATCGCTTAGGATCTTCAGGTCCATCAGATAGCCCGTTTCAGGATCTACTTCTCCAACAACTTTCACTTCTAGATCATAGTTGTGACCGTGGTAGTTTGCATTATTACAAACGCCATATACTTCTGCGTTTTTCTCATCTGACCATTTTGGATTATGCAGTCTGTGTGCGGCATTGAAGTGTGCTTTTCTAAAGATGGCTATTCTCACGTCTATCGTTTGTTTTAGTAAAAGTTGATCTCATATCTGTGTCTCAAAGATGCAGATATAACATCGGCGGCACTCAATTAGTTTTGATTTTGCGGACAGATTGTTTCTTCTCTCGAGATATTCATATTAAGCTGAAAGAGTGATTACATGTTGTAGGATGTATTACCTTGCGCTTTCGCAAATATGACTTCATAGTGTGGAGAGATAGTATAGTTGGACAAGCAGAGATCGTGAGTGCTCTGCACGAAAGTATCACTCAGGATACTTTGTCTCATGCTATGATAATAGAAGGAAGCAGTGGGTATGGTGGCTTACCTTTGGTGTTGTCTCTTGCTCAACATATCCTTTGTAGTCAAGATGGGGCGACTTCCTGTGGTCAGTGTAAGTCTTGTCAGCAAGTAGAGGGACTGATCCACCCAGATCTTCATATTGGTTATCCTGTCGTTCGTAAAGAAGGCAAAGAGCGCAAGAATATAACATCCAAAGATTACATGACAGAGTGGAGATCCATGATCTTGGAAAACCCATACACTACTTACAATGAATGGATCCGAAGTATAGCAAAGAAGACTGCTAACGGTGATATTAATGTCAAAGAGTGCAATGATATCATACAGCAGCTGAATATGCAGGCCTTTTCAGGAGCCTACAAAGTTCAGATCATATGGATAGCAGATCGATTAGGATCTAATGGTAACAAGCTGTTGAAGCTAATAGAAGAACCACCAGAAGGCACTTTTATCTTTTTGATCTGCGATAACATCGATACGATCCTGAAGACCATCACTTCGAGATGTAGGGTGATCAATATGCCTCGTGTTGATGAGGCTTCTATGTCAGCGGCTTTGATCACACAAGATGTCGAAGAGGATCAAGCGAAGCAGATTTCTTTTATCAGTGATGGAGATTTTGCGCAAGCGCTAACCTATGCCCAGTTAGAACAAAACAATCTTATGGAGCTCTGCCTCCAATGGATGAAGCTATGCGCAGACTTTGATCTGCAAGGACTGAGACAGTGGAGTACAGAGTTTGGGAAGTACAACTCTGAAGAACAAAAGGTTATCCTCAATTACTTCCTGAAGATATTACAATCAGTGATTTATCACCAGATGATCGGCCCAGATGCGGTGAAGCTCTCGGCATCAGATAAGGCTATGCTGCTACGAAATCAATCATTATTAAGTCTAACTGTAGATGAGATTGACCTAATCAGCCAGAAGGTGTCTCGGATGATTACTATGATACAACGCTATGTCACGAGCCGTATGGTCATGTTTGACGCAAGTCTTTCGATAGGTACTTTGTTGAAAAAGAGGGCTTAGAGGCTCGTTAATAGCATAATTATCATCTATTATTAGCGTTATAGTAGTTAAGCTGAATGATTAGCTTAATTGTCTTAATTTTACAGTATGGGATGTGCAGGTTGTTCAATAGACGGAGATGGTACCCCCAGAGGATGCGGAAGTAAAGGACATTGTAGCTCAGGTAGTTGCAATAAAATGAATACATACGATTGGTTATCTAATCTGGATCTTAATGATCCATCAGAATATAAAATGGTCGAAGTGAGCTTCAAGAGAGGCGCACGCAAAGACTTTTTTGTTGCTAATCCGCACACTGGAGCTATCACAGGAGATTTAGTAGCCGTCGAGGCTGGTAATGGTTATGATATCGGAAGGATCTCTCTCTCGGGAGAGTTAGTTCGTCTTCAGATGAAAAAGAAGCGGATCAATGAAGATCGCGTCCACTCTAAGGTGATGAGAATCGCTAATCAAAGGGATAGAGAAAGGTTAGAAGAAGCTCGCTCTCGAGAGAAGGGGGCTATGATCCGTGCCAGAGCGATCTCACGTAACCTTGGTCTCGAGATGAAGGTGGGCGATGTGGAGTTTCAAGGAGATAATCGCAAGGCTACTTTTTACTATACAGCGGATGGCAGGGTTGACTTTAGAGAGTTAGTCAGAGCTTACGCAAATGAGTTTAAAGTAAAGATCGAGATGCGCCAGATTGGCTCGCGTCAAGAATCTGCGCGAATAGGAGGGCTCGGGCCATGTGGACGTGAGTTGTGTTGTTCTACTTGGTTATCAGACTTTAAGTCTGTTAGTACCAGTGCGGCACGTTATCAGAACCTTGCGATCAATCAAACCAAACTATCAGGCCAATGTGGTCGACTCAAATGTTGTCTTAACTATGAGTTGGATAGTTACTTGGATGCGTTGGATTCATTTCCTAAGAAGGCAGATCGATTGAGAACGGCATACTACAAGTATGACTTGATCAAAACTGATATCTTCAAAGGGATCATGTATTATATTCAGGTATTGGAAAGAGGTAGAGGTCCTATCATAGCTATCCATAAGGATAGAGTGAAGGAGATCTTAGCGCTTAATCGTAAGAAAGAATATCCAGAAGAGTTGGGCGCAAGTACATATGCTACAGTTGCTCAAGAAAAGGATGATCATGACTTCGGAGATGTGACAGGTCACATCGAGTTGCCGGCTATAGCCAAGAAGAAAAAAGGTCGTAACAAAAGACGACCTAACAATAGGAGAGGTTCTGACCGAAGAGGCTCAGGGTCAAGAAGACCTTCAAGAGAAGGACAGTCTAAAACAGGCGATGGCCCTAAAAATGAAAGGAGGTCTGGTGAGTCCAAAGACAAGCCGAATCGCGATAAAAAGGACGGCTCTAAGAATGAAAGAAGACCTAACAAGAATAGGAATAATAAAAATCGAAATCGTCCACCTCGATCTAATGACGACACTAAGAAAACCTAATTTCCAGAAGGGAAAAATCAATCAGATATGAAATACGATGTAGCAATCATTGGCTCAGGGCCAGGTGGTTATGTGTGTGCTATAAGATGTGCTCAGTTGGGCATGAAGACAGCAATCATAGAAAAAGATAAAACACTTGGAGGGACATGTCTCAATGTAGGCTGTATACCTTCTAAGGCGTTGTTGGATAGCTCAGAGCACTATCATGCTGCCCATGAAAGATTTGCAGAGCACGGTATCAAGATCTCTAATCTTAAAGTGGATCTCAAACAGATGATCACCAGAAAGGCCGGTGTTGTAGAACAGACGGTTAAGGGCATAGATTTCTTGATGAAGAAGAATGGTATCGATGTTATCCACGGTTATGGATCATTCATAGATGCTCAGACGATCAAAGTAGATGACAATGGTACAGTATCAGAAGTAAAGGCTGATAAGATCATAATTGCTACTGGGTCTACTCCTATTACCCCACCGGCATTTGGATATGACGGTAACAGGGTGATCACTTCTACAGAAGCACTTGAGATCACGGAGTTGCCAAAAAGTATGGTTATCATCGGTGGTGGTGTCATAGGCCTTGAACTTGGTTCTGTGTATGCTCGTATAGGAACAAAAGTGACAGTTATAGAATACATGGATTCTATCATCGCAGGTATGGATAAGGATCTTGGAAAAGAACTAAGGCGATCACTTAAGAAGATTGGTATCGAGTTCAAGCTGGGTCACATGGTGACTGAAGTGAAAGGACTAAAGAAAAGTGCAAAAGTGTCATTCAAAAAGAGAGATACTGAAGATGTCCAAACTGTAACTGCGGATTATTGTTTGATAGCGATAGGTCGTAGAGCTTTTACGGAAGGATTGAACTTAGAAGCAGTAGGTATCACTAGTGATGATAAAGGTAGAATCGAAGTCGATGATCATCTTATGACCAATGTGCCAAACATCTACGCAATTGGAGATGTAGTCAAAGGTGCTATGTTGGCACACAAGGCAGAAGAAGAGGGAGTTGTTGTTGCCGAATATCTAGCTGGCCAAAAAACTCACATCAATTATAACCTTATACCGGGCGTCGTTTATACGTGGCCAGAAGTATCTGGAGTTGGAAAAACAGAAGCTCAGTTAAAAGAAGCTGATGTAAATTATAAAGTAGGTAAGTTTCCTTTTAAAGCTTCTGGTAGAGCCAGAGCGAGTATGGATACAGAAGGGTTAATCAAAGTATTAGCAGATGCCGAGACTGATGAATTGCTTGGTGTGCATATGATAGGAGCGCGAGCTGCAGACTTGATAATGGAAGCAGTAGCGTTGATGGAGTTTAGAGCATCCGCTGAGGATATGGCGCGTATTTGTCATCCACATCCTACATATAGTGAGGCTGTGAAAGAAGCTGCGCTAGCAGCTACTGATAGTCGGGCGGTGCATATATAAGATGAGAAAATACAAAATAGTATTTTAAAGAGCTGTTGATAATTGTCAACGGCTCTTCTTATTTGTAGGCGTCCTCGTATCCATCCACTGCACCAGATCGGTTATATTGCCCCACTTCGTTTTTGTCATAGATTACCTCTTTCCCTTCTTCATCAATAGTGACATAGACAGGCAGATTGAATATCTCAAAATCATCTTGTGCTTTTTCAAAACTCTTGGCTACTCCGTTAACCCCTACAGGTCGATATCTTTCATAAGCTGTGAGCCAGTCTTCTTTGCTATCAATGGATACATTTAGAAAAACGATTCCTTTATCAGTTAGTTGGTTGCGAAGAGTATTGTGTTGTTTAAAGCCTCGTATACAAGGACCACATGTCTTCGACCAGAAACTGATAAATACAACCTTGCCTTCCCAAAATGAAAGCTTCTCTTCTACATCACATAGGCTGATATAAGTAAGCTCTTTATCTGGTACTTCTTCTTGACTGACCGTCAAGAAGGGTAGCATCAAGAGAACTATTGAAATATACTCTCTCAACAACAATTAGCTAAATTCACTAAATGCAATCGGTGCAGCTATCAACTCATCTGGTATGCCAAATGCTGAAACTAAACCATGTAGGTCAGGTCTGAGGTCTTGGATGATCTTCGTTCTAACTTTTCTAATTGCTTTAGACTTGGCTCCTTCCATATATTCGTTTTCAAGGAACCAGCCCTTGTTTGCTAGGATAGTATCTAGTCCATAAAGTGTATAAAGCCTAGACAGTATAGGCTTCATGTCTTCAGGGCTATTGTGTATCTTATGATAGAAAGATCTTAATGTTACTACATCGATGTATGCATCAGCAACGTCGATCATATGGACTTGTGTTTTTAGAAAAGCTTGATATGGATCCATCTTTCTACTTAAGTACTTACGCATCCGCTCACTTAGCTTGATCAGTGACTTCTCGTATCTATAATCAAAAGTCTCTTTTATAAAGTCAAATGACGTGAGATGTTTGTAGTCTGTATTGCGCTTGTGTAGGAGGTTGTATTCTGATATTTTATAATTAGCTTTTCTCAATAGGAACTTAATAACAGCCATGCTTCCGTCATCGTGAAATGATTGCTTGAATTCTGTAAGTACACCCTTAGCCACTAACTGCATCAAGACAGTATTGTCCCCTTCAAATGTTGTGAATATATCAGAGTCAGCCTTTAAGTCCGTGATTTGATTTTCTTGTAGATATCCTTTGCCACCACATGCTTCTCTACAGGTCTGTATGGTATGTGTTGCATGCCATGTCGCTTTTGATTTTAGTCCAGCTGCTAAGGTCTCAATCTTGCGTGTGTCAGTACCATCATCGTTTACTTGCATCTCAGCAAGATCATGAAGGGCAAAGTCATAAGCATATGTTTTTGCAACCGCTGGTATGATCCGCTCCATGTGAGTCGGGTAGTCCATTATAAAAGTCTCTGGGCCTTTGTCACTTGGTCCAAACTGTCTTCTATGAAGTGCATATCTGGAAGCGATCGTTAATGCTTTTTTAGCCGCACTTAGTGATCCCAGACCAACACAGATCCTTCCTACTACCAATGCTCCAAGCATAGTGAAGAATCGTTTAGATGGATTTTTTATTGGGCTACTATATTTGCCTTGAGTGTCTATATCACCATACTTATTGAGGAGATTCTCTCTTGGCACTCGCACTTGATCGAACCAGATACGTCCATTATCCACTCCGTTGAGGCCCATTTTGTATCCACAATCTTCGACCTTTATACCTGGAAGATGTTGCCCGCCTTCACCCCTTAGAGGAACTAAGATGGCATGTACACCATGGTTCTCTCCATCAACTATAAGTTGTGCAAAGACTGCCGCCATCTCCGAGTGGAGCGCGTTGCCTATATACTCTTTGCCAGCGGCGGGATTAGGAGAATGAACAACGATCTCATCTGTCTTGCTATCATATGTTGCTGTTGTGTGAAGTCCTTTGACATTGGATCCGTGACCTGTCTCTGTCATGGCAAAGCATCCTAGTAGATCAGCGCGATGCATGGCCTCAAGATATTTGCGATGGTGCACTTCAGTGCCAAGTAAGTAGACTGCCCCACCAAACAAGCCAAATTGAACACCAAACTTAATTGTCAGACTTAGATCACTATAAGACAGCATCTCGAATACTGCGATGTGATCTCCATGCCGCTCACCTCCTCCGTACTTCTTAGGAAAAGAATAACCACTAACACCTTGTGCCGCCAGCGCCTTGACTTGTTCTAAGATTCTTAATCTATAAATGTCTTTATCCGCCTCGTGCTTTAACTCAAATATTGGATCACGCAGCAAATGTCGCATACGCTCCTTTACTTCTTTATAATCTCCATCAAGTACATCTTTTAGTGCTTCTGAAGAAAAAGAAGTGTTATATGAGCCTTTGTCCTTTTTGTTGATGTGGCTAAGCAGTAGATCGGCGCTCATAGGATTGTCGATTCCAAGCTCTTTTTCTAATCGTTGAAGAGCACTACGTGTTGCATCAGAATCCTTTGGATTGGCAACACCAACGGAGCCTATCTGTAACCCAAGGTCCACAAGACTTTTGCGTTCGCTTGCATCAAGCTTTGTGGCTTTCTCTTTTATGGCTCTCATCCATCCTCTGAAGACTTCTTCAGGAGGAGGATTTGTTGGATCGGTCCAAGAACTTAAATACTTCTTGTCGTCAGCCTCTAAGAAGTCCATCTCTGAGATCACTGATCGGATCATCTTCATCTCAGATGGGCTCAATACACTGTCGGACCAGCCAACATAAAATAGTGGGAGAACGGTTAAGATGCGATCGTTGATAGACGTCATGGTAGTAGAAGACATGCCTTTAGATTTGTACAAGTATAATACGTTGCGTTGTGCTTTTTGTTTTCAGAGAACCTACTCTTAGGACATTTTAACCCGTATTTATCTTTATATAAGTAGACACTTTGGATATTAGCGGTTCAATTACATCAATACATCACACATGGGTTCATTAGAAGGAAAGGTAGCGTTAGTCACTGGTGGCACAAGAGGGATCGGAAAAGGGATCGTCCATCACTTTGTTAAAGAAGGAGCTAAGGTCGTGTTTTCATATAGGTCTTCTTCTGCCGAAGCGGATGCAATAGTGGCAGAGTTGGGAGCTGATCATATCTTAGCCGTACAGTCTGATGCATCAGTGATGGAAGATGCTCAAGCATTAGTGCAGCATACATTGGATGCCCATGGACGTATCGATATATTGATCAACAATGCTGGCATAACCAAGGATAACTTGATGCTTAGGATGTCAGAGGAACAATGGGATGGAGTTATCCAAGTCAACTTGAAGTCAGTGTTTAACTTGACAAAAAGTGTGCTTCGCACGATGTTGAAGCAACGAAGTGGATCAATCATCAATATGGGTTCTGTCGTTGGGGTATTTGGCAATGCTGGTCAAGCGAACTATGCTGCGTCAAAGGCAGGTGTTATAGGATTTACTAAATCAATAGCGAAGGAAGTTGGTTCAAGAGGTATCAGGTGCAATACTGTAGCGCCTGGATTTATCCAGACTGAGATGACGGGAGAGTTAGATGAGAAAACAAAGGAGTCGTATATCTCAAGTATACCATTAAATGATTTTGGGTCGGTAGATGACATAGCCAATATCTGTTCCTTCTTGGGGTCTGACCAATCGCGATATATCACTGGTCAAGTGATCAGTGTCTGTGGCGGCATGAATATGTAGCTTGTAACTTTCTAATTATGCGGTATTGAGATATTTCAGTTTAACTTTTCTAATTGTATGTCTCTATGGCTGTAGTTCACGGTATACTCATATCAGT
>CALIHL010000107.1 GCA_938022935.1 uncultured Saprospiraceae bacterium | reverse complement strand
CACCATTGTTAAAAAAAGATGGATACGAATCAATATCATCTGGCTCTAAACCATCAGAACAAGTCAAGTTAAAAACATCTTCTGGCATCATGATAGAATCAGAAGCGATAGGCATAATCACAATAGTTGCGGTATCCACTGGCAGCTTTTGCTCTTGATCAAAAACATAATATATCCTCTGCACAAGTCGCTGTCCGCATAAGTCCGTGGTATTCACCAACTTATCAATCGTCCCTACATCCCACTCTTGTAAGCAAACGAGCTGATTAAAACTGTCAGCATAAGTCTCGGCATCGAGAATGACATTTGCGTAAGTGTTATTATAGTAGTTGATGATGCTGGTCGGGTTTTCATCTGACACTTCAGGGCATAACAACCCAAACTCTTCACCACTATATATATCTGCTGTTGGTGTTGATTTGTGCTCTATATGCAAGTTCGACCAACAGATGGTCTCGAAGGTACATGGATTGATGATCCGAGCCTCTAAGGTTGTGTTAGCTCCATAACTTGAAAGATCTGACTGATCAACAAGCGATCCAGATCCATCTCTTATTTCAATTATGTAATCACTTAGGCCGCTTACTGGTCTTGAAGTAAACATCTCAGGTGATAGAAAAACTTCACAATTACTATTGACCCCAACATTGATATTAGTAAAACAAGAGAATCTCTCTTGGTTATCTATGGGTTCTATATCGAAGTATTCAGTACCCGTACAATTATTAGCATCTATAATTGTCAAAGAATAAGCGCCATAATCACTCGGCTGATGGTTTTCTATAGTGTAGATGCTATCCCTAGAAACTAAATCACCATTAAATCTCCATCGATATCTTAAAGGAAAGCTTGCCATGCTTACTTCAGCCATCATCGTCAGAGGGCCATTGAGACATACAGCTTCATTGGCTGCATCCACTTCAAAAGTGGCAGCACAGAGATTCTCCAAGACTATAATCTCTTCTTCGTCTTGATCATCTTCTCCCCCAACTTCATTATCAGGTGTACTATCCACATCAAATGCCACGGTAGTACCATCTGGCGAAATAGTAGAAAATATTATTTCTGCACTATTGATCACCTCTACATCTAAGGCATTTCCATTGACTCTTGTATAGATTGGGATGGTTACCGACTCACCGGGAAGTATGCTATCTATAGGTAGACTCGTTAGGTCGTCATTCCAGTATGGATTCATATCATCCACAAAACTTAGAGCATCTGGAAGCATATCCTCAACAATGACATTGTAAGCTGGGACGATACCATCATTATAAACCGTGATATCAAAAGCAACTATGTCACCTACAGAATAAACGAAGCCATCTAAAACGCTTTTTCTCAAGCTAAGATCAAAAGATGAACAATCCACTGTGACATCATAAACACCGCAAACAGCAAAACATGTATTTAGCTCATTCTGATCTAACTGTTCTCCTATTATGATACTATTGATAAAGTCAGCTTGCTCTTCAAAAGGTATCGCAAAAGCATGGATCTCATAGCTACTTAGGTCTTCAACATCTTTAAAGTGACCGCTAAAGTTTCTATTTTCAACTATTTGGGATGCTTGATTGACCAAAACGTAGACATATGTCTTCTCTGGAAGCTCTGGCACATTGAGCGGCTCTGGAGTTACCTGTGCAACAACACCGTATCCGCTGCCACAATAGTAGCCTGCATTATTTAGACCGTTACTGGTATTTAAACCACAGACTAACTCCGGAAGATAAAGCGTATCGGCGACGCCTGAAGAAAGCGACTTTATGATGTATTCGTAGTATGATCCACCTACTCCAGTATGACTGAATGGTCCGATCAATCTTTGATAAGGAACATCGGCTTGGTCGACATGAAATTGTAGAACTGACTGTCGATCTATGATAATGTCAAAATCTCCCTGATCTAAGGAGAATTCTTGGATATCAAGAGAAAGGTAATATTGACCCACTTGTGTAGGCTTATCAGGATTAGGGCTTTGACAACTAGGCACTACTTGATACGTCATCATATCACTTATAGACTGAGCATCTACATCATGCAGACACATGACAAGTGATATATACAAACATATATGCCAAGCCTTAAAGACCTGAGATCCAATCATAATTGTAGTTTCCTATAATTCCCCTAACAGAGTGTTATGGATAGGCCTATTGTCATCAGAAGTGAGCGGTATGAGTAGTACCACTGGTAAAACATTAGCTAATATATTACAATTATTTATAATATGTAATACACTGACAATCTTGATTTCATATTTAAATTGTCAAATATGAATGAGGTATAGACAAAAAAGAGCGATACTCGGAAGCATCGCTCTTTAATTAGACTATAACGTTAGCCTATATATTATGGAAGATTAATCGTTTCCATTCCACGGGAACTCGCTACATCTGATATCTAAGATCTCGATTGCTATTGAGTCAGAATCAGTTCCACATGCTCCTGATGGATCAGATGAAGTCAACGTAAGTGTTATCGTTCCAGCATCTTTATCTGCCTCACTTGGCGTATATGCTGTTGCCGTTCCAAATACTCCGCTTCCATCAAACGTACCCGTACCACTTGTAGTCCAAGTTCCACCAGAAGCTCCACCTGTGATACTTGCACCAATAGCTGTTAGATCAACAGTCTCGGTAGAACAGATCGTTGCATCTTCGTCTACGGTCACAACTGCAGCTGGGTCAACAGTAACTGTTATGTTCACTGGATCACCCTTACAATCACTTGTTATAGGAACGATCTGGTAGATCACCTGTACAGGATTAGCTGTCTCATTCGTCCAAGAGTCATCAGCTATCTCATTGATATCTGTGATGATGGTTGGGAATGAAGTTATCGGACTTCCTCCTGATGAGGCAAGCGAATTAGGACTAACCGATATGACTTCAAAGCTATCAGCTGCTACGGATGTTCCTTCAACAGCCAGTATAACACCTACTGTAGCATCACTACAGACCGTGGTATCAAGAGAAGCTGAAAGTACTGGCTCAGGATCAACTGTTACATCTACATCAAATGTTGCTCCTGCACAACTATCAGTTGATATTGGAGTCACTGTATATGTGATCAATACAGATGCATTGGTCACGTTCTGATAAGTATCAGTTATGTTGGCCAATGTCGTATCCGTTCTATCTGCTCCGGCAGGTACATCGGTTGCGTTACTACTGGTTACTGTATAAGTGTATCCAAGTATACCTACAGCGTTAGTCAAGCTATCACCAAGGTTTATGTCAAGTGCTTCATCACTACATACTTCAACAGCCATATCACCATAAGTTGGCTCTGGGTGTACTGTCACAGTCACTGTAAATGGATCTCCCACACAAGTACCGTCTCCTGTCGGAGTTACTGTATACACGACTGTCTGATCCGTACTTGATGTGTTAGATAACTGATCTGTTATAGAAGTAGTCGTCTGCTCTGTCGTTGACTCTCCTTCAACATCTGCATTAGGAGCTGCTATCCATGTGAATGCTGGCGTTGATCCAGAGTTAGTGATCAATGTACTTAGATCGATAGCAAGCACTTCATCACTACATATCTCTGGTAGCGGATCTGTACCCACTGGTTCTGGAGTAATCGTGATAGTTACAGTGTATGATTCTCCTGCACAACCCATTGTGTATGGCGTTACTGTATAGACCACATCAAATGATGATGATCCATTATTAGTATATGAGTCTGATGCTATTGCACCAGTACTTGTTATCCCTGTACCTGATGTCCCGCCTGCGTTATCAACTGTTATATCTACACTATCTATTGCCAGACCTGAGTCATCTGTAAATGCAATGTCAAATCCGATTGCTATATCACTACACTGTGTCGCTGATGTATCAGCAAACAACGGTTCAGGCATATATCTTGCCACTGCTGTAAATGAACTACTCTCACAATCATTAGCAAATGCTGTTATGGTATAAACTACCGAGTCGACAACATCCGAGGTATTGGTGAATGCATCTGCACTTAGAGCATTTACGTCAGTGGTAGTACCACTTGTACCAGTACCGACAAGAGCACCTTGCGAACTCACGGTGATATCAAAGCTATCTATCGTCAATCCGTTATCGTCAGATGTAGGAAGTACTATGCCAGTCACATCATCGCTACATATATCAACTGCTGCGAGATCTGAAACCTCAGGACAAGGTCTTACAATGACTTGTATAGTCACAGTGTCACCATGACAGCCATGTTCTGATATAGGTACTATCTCGTAGAATGCTGTATCCGCTCCTCCATCACTATTGGTATAAGTGTCGTTGGAGATGACATTGACATCCGTTGTGACTCCAGTCGAGGCATTGCCGCCACCTGGCACGAGATCACCATAATCTATGGATACAATCTCAAAACTATCAGCAGCTGTCGAACCAGCAGTCGTAGTCAATACTATGCCTGTCTCCTCATCACTGTTAACAGTAACGTCAAGACCTGATGCTAGTACAGGATCGTCGTATATGGTAAGTGTTGCAAGAGCACTGGTGTCCATGGATATCTCTACACCATCGACTGTTAAGGTTACAATCACTTGATACATGTTACCACTATCAGCAAAAGCAACGTTAGTTAGATTAAGAACTGAGTCAGTCTCTCCTCCGATCTGAGTTAATCCTGTACCATCATCAACTAACCATTGGTATGTTAGTACTGCAAGGTCTGGTACTGGCGCTATAATCGAATCTTGGATATAGAAAGTCGCGTCTCCCTCCATACATACTGTCACATCTGTTGGATCAACATAGATATCTACTATAGACTCACAGTCAACTGTATATGATGCATCTCCACAACGCATAAAACACGTCGGGCCTCCTCCTGGCGCATATGTAAATAAGTTAGTGCCATCAGGTATAGCTGATATAAATGCTGAGGCTTGCGCTTCATCTAAGAAGTTATAAGCATGGACGATATAGTCGCCGTTCTCAAGATCTTCAAATAAACCACTATCGTTGACATCCGAAGAGGTCGTCGAATAAAGTGAGTCTCCTTCAGTTAATATATACTTGTATACATTGCTACCCGTATATGGTGCAACTGTCGAGATGATCACTCCTCCTGTACCCAATGGCTTTGTATAATCGCATAATGCCGTGTTATAGTCAAAGGATCCGTCACCGTCAACATCAACACAAAGTACTTCATTGACCACAACCGTAGTTGTGTCTATCGCTCCAGGCAAGTACACTTTCACCTCTGTAGAACCTGAGCCATCTGTGTAGGCCAGCTCATTACTAAGGAAGGTACCAGTGGCATTGGTCGAAACCGAAACACCATCAAAAAGCACTGTATGGCTTCCTGTCGGTATACCCGTGATGCTGATTATATAATTGTTGTCTGAGGTCACTCCTGTACACTGACCAATCGCTTCGATCTGAGCGTTAAGGTGGTTTCCAGTTAATAGAAAACCGGAAAGAGTGAGAAATAGCGTAAAAAATCGTCTTGTTTGCACGTACATGTAGGAATTAGTTATAGCAATTAAACCAAGTATTCTGTTGATGACAGTTAATAGGTTTAATATCAATTCTCTCTAGGTACGCCAGGTCTTAAGCATCAAATATAGAAATTATACTTATATGTTAATGTTTAAATATGACTTTTTCTCATGTAAAATCACCTCTCTTACATCATGATACGTATGTCATTATTATATATATTCTATAATATCATATATGATAAGATAATTTAACTCACTAATGACATACAATCATTAGGAGCTGTATAACCGATAATCAATACTAGGAAAAACCATTAATTACGAAAGTGAGCACTACGCTGACCATAAACTCATCACGTTTCCTTAATGAGGAGTGTGTTTAAAAGACAAACGAAGGGCTAAAACTGCAATTAGTATGCTTTCGCAAATAAGACACGCTTACTTGAAGGTGCACCGGAGATGAGATCTTTTCCGGATTCTTCTACCGCATCATTAGGGATACAGCGCAAAGTAGCCTTAGTCAGCTCCTTTATCTTAAGCTCTGATTCTACTGTGCCATCCCAATGTGCAGAGACAAAACCTCCCTTATCATTGATCAACTCTTCAAAAGTCTTGAAGTCGTTGGCTTCTGAAGTCATGTCATCTCTAAATTGCTTGGCCTTATTAAAGAGATTAGACTGAATCACATCCAAAAGCTCAACCACATGAGTTGCGATACCATCTAAAGAATGAGATTCTTTTGTTTTGGTATCTCTACGGGCAACTTCTACTTGATTTTTCTCAAGATCACGCTTCCCTATGCCAATTCTTACCGGCACTCCCTTCATCTCATACTCAGCGAACTTAAAGCCAGGACGCTTTTTAGCATCTTCATCAATTTTTACTGAGACGCCGTGAGCATTGAGCTCTTTCTTTATTTTGGCCGCGACCTCCATAATTTCTGGAGATGGCTTAGGTATCGGTACAATCACAACTTGCGTAGGTGCGAGCTTTGGCGGAAGTACTAATCCCTCATCATCAGAGTGAGTCATGATCAGTCCACCAACCAATCGAGTTGAGACACCCCATGAGGTGGCCCACACATATTCTTCTTTATTAGCGCTATTGAGATACTTTACGTCAAATGCTTTAGCAAAGTTTTGACCTAAGAAATGAGAAGTACCCGCTTGCAGCGCTTTCCCATCTTGCATCAATGCTTCTATAGTATAAGTCTCAACCGCTCCTGCAAATCTTTCATTGGCTGACTTCGCACCTTTGATGACTGGCATAGCCATATAGTCCTCAGCGAATCTTGCATATACCTCATGGATCAATTGTGATTCTTCTATAGCTTCTTGGCTAGTAGCATGTGCAGTATGCCCTTCTTGCCATAAAAACTCTGCTGTACGCAAGAAAGGTCGAGTACGCATCTCCCATCTGACAACATTGGCCCATTGATTAATCAATAGAGGCAGGTCACGATAAGAGTTGATCCAATCTTTATAAGTATTCCATATGATGGTCTCAGAAGTCGGCCTAACGATCAGCTCTTCTTCAAGTTTTGCACTCGGGTCAACCACTACTCCACTTCCATCAGGGTTATTCATGAGTCTGTGGTGAGTCACAACAGCGCATTCTTTTGCAAAGCCTTCGACATGATCAGCTTCCTTGCTCAAGAAGCTCTTCGGTATAAATAATGGGAAGTAGGCATTGACATGACCAGTCTCTTTGAACATTTTGTCCAACTGATCGCGCATATTCTCCCAGATGGCATATCCAGTGGGTTTAATCACCATACATCCTCTCACAGCAGAGTTATCTGCTAATCCGGCTTTCCTGACAATATCTAAGTACCACTTACTGTAATCCTCCTCTCTTGATGTGATTTCCTTCGCCATTTACCTATTTTCTCTTATGCAAAACCCCAAAAGTAATGCTTTACAAAAGGTTTTGCTATCATGTTATGTGCTTACAAAGGCAGTCTTTAAGCTTTAAAAGTGTTAGTGCTATGGTTAAAAAGACCCATAATCAGTTTAACATTTCTTAAATAGATGTTAAAACCGACTATTATATCGTAAAAAGTAGAACCCAACCCACTTTTTTTGCGTCTCAAGTATGTGAAAAGTCACGAACAAATAAGCATAGCGACATATTAACATATGTTAAGGGCTCATTTAAACAATTATTAACCGAATGATGTATATTTATGCAGTAGCTTTATGCATATCAATTCATTCAGGACTATTTAAATCTATAGAGATGAAAAAAAGAAAATATAACCTTCACATTTTAAGCTTGATAGCTTTCTTGTTCGCTGGTGTAAGTGTAAACGCACAGTTTGATGATTTATACTTTGAAGAATCAGATAGCGATTACGAAACATACAACGAAGATCTTGCTTTAGCAGATTATGATGAAGAGGCATACTTGCTCGAAGAAGACGACAGCTACGATGGTGATGAGTACGATGAGTACCTATCATACCGTGACAATGACTATCCAGTTGACGCGTACTCATATACGAATAGACTAAACAACTATAGATACTCTAACTTCTATAGCAGAAACTACTACTTAAATAACTTTGGTCGCTCAGCAGCTTTTAATCCATATGGATTTAGCGGATATAGCAGATTCAATAGATTTAACAGATCAGGTCTTAGCCTTAGCTTTAATGACCCATTTGGAACTGGTTTTAGATCAGGTTACAGATCTTACAGCCCTTTCAATAGCTTTAACAGGGGATTTGGAAACAGCGGATTCGGAGGCTTCAACTCTTTCGGAGCGAGCTCAGCATACTACTGTCCTCCATACAATCCAGTTGCAGCCAGAAACGTAGGCATAGCTCCTAACGGGACTACATCAAACGTAGCTACTGGCAGATCAACAGTATCTCAGAGTAGAAGAACTAGTTCAAGAACCGGATCTACAAGAGTAACAAGCAGCAGAAGAGCAAGCACGAACAAAGCAAGATCTACCAACAGCAGAAGAAGCACGAGTCGATCAACAAGCAGATCTTCAAGCAGAGCGACTCCATCAAGATCTTCAAGTAGATCAACGAGCAGATCTTCAAGCAGATCATACACTCCTTCAAGATCTTCAAGCAGATCAACTTCTACAAGAAGTTCAAGCAGGTCATCAAGTCCTTCTCGCTCTTCAAGTAGCAGCAGCAGATCAAGCAGAAGACCATAGGTCTAACAAAATATCAGAAAATGGGTGGTAGCGAAACAAAGCGATCACCCATTTTTTTTGCTCTGTCCATATCCTCGATGCATCAAAAAGGACATAAATTGTCCCTCCTAATTACAAAATCACATACTGCTTTACTATGGTGAGATTAACCTTCATCCTATCTATTCTTATACTAAGCTTGAGTTACACATCTGCACAAACTTTAGATGACGCCTTAAGACTATCCATTCACAACTATAATAGCACTGCAAGATTTGCCGGAGTTTCTGGGGCCTTCTCTCCTTTAGGAGCTGATGTATCAGTCGCCAGTATCAATCCTGCAGGCATAGCAGAGTTTCGCAAGTCAGAGATAACTGCCACACTCAATTCATTCAACACGCAGAATAGCGCTGAGCTACTTGATAGCCAAGAAGGCTTGATTAACGATCTATCAGAGTCGCAGATAGGACTGGGCAATATAGCTGCCGTTTTTCATTATGATCCACCTTCATTTGACACACGTACTTTTAATCTTGCGATAGGATATAATCAGATCGCCAACTACAAAGAAACTATAGAATACGGAGGAACAACTTCAGGAACGATACTTCAAAGGTTCTTAGAACAAGCCGAAGGAAGAACATTAAACGAACTAGGAGACTTCGAAGCAGGCTTAGCATATGACGCAGAAGCGATATTTGATCCAGAAGAAGACGGATCGTACTTAAGTGATTTTGTTACACTATCAGAAAGAGTTCAAAAGAATGAAGTAATCGAAAGAACAGGATCGCTCAACGAAGTCTTCATCAGCATCGGATCGAACATTAAGAATAAACTTTCGTGGGGCGCTACTCTAGGTTTTCCATTTGCTTCATACTCAGAAACAAAAAGATACACTGAATCAGATCCTAATAACAATGTTGACTTCTTTGATGAGATAGGTTTTAATCAAAACTTAAAAACCTCTGGTGTAGGCTTTAATCTTAAACTCGGAGTAATCTATAAAGTAACACCACGTCTTCGAGTAGGAGCTGCTATCCACTCTCAATCATACTTCTTATTGACAGATGAGTTTGATACAGATATCGCTTATACTTTCACAGAAGATGGGAATACGCAAAGCTCAACAGCACAAAGCCCAATTAGTGAGTTTGAGTATCAGATCTCTGGGCCTTGGCGAGCACTTGCTGGACTTGGTTATTTATACTCCTTTGGAGATCTAAAAGGTTTTGTGAGTGGAGAAGTAGAATATGTAAAGTACAACAGTGCTTCATTTAACCTAACCGCAAATTCCACAGATCCTCTTGATCAGTTTTTTGAAGATGATCTCAATGAAGACGTAGACAATTTTTTTGGTTCAGCGGTCAATATAAGGGCAGGGACAGAGCTTGCATACAAGATGCTTCGCGCTCGATTAGGCGTTGCTCTGCCATCTAGTCCATTTAGTGACAACTCAATCATAGAAGTTAGTCCAAGCTACAGTGTAGGCCTTGGTTATAGAGCCAACAGGTACTATGTTGATGTTGCATATACATTAAGATCTTTTGGCACCAACTATAGTCCATATAGATTATTAGACAGAGATCCAGAGCCTTTCATCGATATCGATAATAATCGTACAATCATGACTGTGACACTTGGCTACAAGCTTTAGGTCGATTTTAAAGATTTTAGGGCTTTTGATCTGTAGTTACTAACAATTAACCATTGTTAAAACGCGAATTAACAGGATCTTAACCGTGATTTGGTGAATTGCTGAATAAGTTTGAAGAGAATACTTCAATCACAGCAATTAAATCTAACAGCACATGACCAAGTTCACTTGTTACCAGAATGTCTTGTTATCAGCGACCATGCTCTTCTTCGGGTCTATCAACCTGAGCAGCCAATTTGATGATCTGTACTTTGATGAAAGCGAAGCAGCATCAAATGAACAAGGCCAGGACTCATCTACGCTGTTTATTGTGGATGTAGATGAATTATCATCATACTCAGAAACTGAAGATGCTGAGGCCTCAGATAATGATGATTATGAAGATTATCTCGATTATCAAGGCCAGGGTTTTGAAATCGACGCTTATGGTTTTACCAACAGACTTTTGAGATTAAGACTATCTGGGTTTTGTCTGCCAAGAAGATACAACTACTTCGATTTGTTGAGATATTCATCTCTTAACCCTGGCTCACGATTTAATGCTCCTTTCCTCTATGACAGTAGCTTAGCCTTTCTCAGTCCTTATGCACCTTATCGGCCTTTTGTTTTTGCATCCGGCGAGTGGGTCTTAGGTTGTAATGTAACCGATTATGACTTTTATAGAAGTCGGGAAAACAGAAGAAATGGAGGCAACGATTCAACGCTAATTATCAACCAAGATCTTCTCAGACTCGTAGGGATGATATGACAAACGCCCCGATTGGATCCACCAGGAGAACTACACTTGCTAATGGACAGACAAGGAGAGAACGAAGTTCAAGACCTTATAGAATCACAACTTATAGAGATAGGTCATCATCAAGAAACTCGTCAACTGCTTCTTCCTATTCAACCAGTAATAACAACTCTGGAGGATCTACGTCGACATCTTCTGGCTCTACAACAAGCTCTACGTCCACAAGAGCCACAAGAAGACCTTAGAAAAATGAATCTTTAATTAGAAAGATAGTAACAATCTTAAGGCGGCTCTATTCTTTCTAATTACAAAGAACTGACAGATGGTTTCAAGGTCATCATTTAAGACACTTTAACTTGTGCCAATTGAAGGATGACAAAAATATTAACTCAGTTAAGAGAATGCCAGCTTTATATTTAGAATGTCAACACCTTTCACTTACTTTAAAACTTTAGAAATGAAAAAGAAAATTATCAATTTTCCAGCATTGTTATTTTTCATTTTAATTAGTCTAACGATCAATGCACAGAATAGCAACTTTGGCATTGAAAGTTCTAAAAATAAGTCACCCACCCATCATCCAGATTCTATTTTAGCAGATCGTATTGAAGAATTAACCGCAGACACTTCGGCCATCAAAGAGCACCTCAATTATTTAGGCTACCTCGAGAATGAATATGAGATAGATGCATACGAATATACGGTGAGAATAAAAAAATGTTCTTACGCCATATTCTTTAGACAGTCTTACTTTATCAGCAGCATTGCTTTATCGAACCCTGCCATTCCTTATGGCTTTGATGGAAACATTAGAGCTGTAAACAGCTTAGGCTATGGTAATATGTACTCAAGAGGATGTCTTAGATATTCTGCCTTAGACTTTATCAATGGAGGCAACCGAGGTGCATATGATTTAGGTGTCAACTTCTTTGATTCTGAAAGATTTAGAAAGATCGCTCAACTTTATAGTCTCAATGACTTAACTAATAATCCTTATCATCTTGCCACTTTAAATAAAAATAACAATGGAGCAACAGTAGCTCTTGGATCAAACTCTGATCTTCCCTCTACAACAACTTCTACATCTCAACCCAAAGGATCTTTGTCAAGAGGTGATCAATCAAGCTCGAACCGTACTCTTGCATATAATGATAATAATCAAAAAGGAACCCGATCTCAATCAAGATTCAAACGCAGAGATCGTCCAGCAAAAAAGAACATCTCTCATAGAAACGTTGAGCACATATCACATAAAATTCCAGAAAGAAAAAATGTGAATTTCGCTCAAAGGACTTCAATCACTCCATCAAGAACCCGAAGTTCTTCTAACAATACTGGAGGTATAATACCTTAAAGAAGAAGAACATGTACACTTTATAATATTAGCCAAAAGAAAAAGGGTAGGTCAATGACCTACCCTTTCCTCGTTCGCTTTATAATAAACTCAAAAACAATGTCTATTCTATAGATATCATTTTCTTAGTTGCTACTTTATTATCGAAGCTAATCTGATAGTAAAGTATTCCTTTTTGTTCTACAAGGTTTTCATCTATATCAACAGAATGTGTTCCTGCATCGTAGATCTCAGACTGTGACATCAATTGTCTTCCCGTTACATCAAATATCGACAGCTCGACAGCGCCAGGCTTTCCAATGCTGAATGATATTGTAGTATTTCCATCAAATGGATTTGGTACATTCTGATGAAGTGTAAAATCCACATCTGCTACCTCTTGATAATTAATATCAAGTTGGTGTCTTTCTAACGAAGACCCCATATATACCTCAGATGATAATCCTGATGCATCTATATTTACAAAGTCAGATAAGATACCATCAGCTAAGGCTTTGAATATAAATGTGAACGTTTGCTCCCCATCAACTCCTTCTGCAGTAGCCCAGCTCAACAATAGTTGATCATTATTGATAGACATCATCTCATCACTCAACGAGATATCATTGCTTTTGACATCTAACCATTGCCCTTTGTTTAATAAAAGGTTCAATTGTACACCATAGATATCATTAATACCGCTTAGGTCAAGTGTGAGTTGATGTATGTCTCCTTTTCTAACTTCCTTATTAGGAACATTAAGTACAAGGCGGTTTGCACTTCTACCATAACCAACCAAAGTACTGTTAGCAATTGCTGTTCCATTGACATCACCAATCTTTATCCCTATGAAGTCCTGATTTAGCATCTCACTTTGTAACTGAGGGACATAAAGCTTTTCTGTTAAAGGCCATGGCGCAACGCCATTTTCTAATTGTTGAGAAGCATCTATAAACTTCCAAGATTGACCTGAAGGGAATGTTGTAGTTCTTCCTAATATGAGATTACGGAGCTGCACAAGATCAATAGCAGATATCCTTGTATCACTATTAACATCAGCGGCAATCATCTTATAAGGACTTTCAAATCTACTATATCCAAGTATATGTCTCTGTATCAATACTAAGTCAAGTGTCGATACTCCATTGAGGTAGTCATCTGACTTTTCTACCGTGATCTCATAATCAGACATCATCGCGTTATCCGCAAATGCATATTGTCCATCCACATTAGTGGCTTGATCATGAATAGCTTGAGTCGTCATAGATGTGTTGGTTACCATTGCTGATTCTAACCTATCACCATTAGAAGAGATGATCATACCTGATATCAGACTTGATGCACCCATATTAATACTACTGCTATCTGGACAAGCATTACTGTTGTTATCGTCGATTCTAAGCTGGACGTTACAAAAGTCATTGTTGCCACTTGCATCCCAGACATACAATCTCATGTCTATGATAGCGCTTATGCCATCTGCAATATCCGAACAAGAGAACGTTCTGTTGGTTGCTGAACGATCCTCTCCGCTAAAGCTATATGTTAATGGTCCGCCACAGTTATCTAATGAGCTGTTGTTAGGATCAAAGTCTGCTGCCCAGATAGTTACGGAGCCATCAGTATTCATAGTAGCCGTTGATACTATCGTTACACACTGTGGCGCGGGCGCTATGTTGTCTATCACTTTAACTGTACAAACAACTTCATCTCCGTTACCACAACCATCGAGCGCTCTCCATCTTACATTGTGCGTACCAACTGCAAGGCTTGCAGTTATTGTTGCTGATACGTCATCACCACTCGCACTTGTTACATCAAGATCTAAGTCATAGTTGCCATCACCATCTGTATCAACAGATGCTTCCCATGAAAGTGCTTCAGAACAACTTCCTAAATCCGTACCGCTTGCCGTAACTATAATACCAGCTACGCCACAAGATGCTCCAGCTGAAACTTCCTGGCTTTGACATTCTATAATTGGGTTAGAGTTATCATCAACTTTGATAGTCTGAACAAATCTATATATACCAGTTGTATCTCCTGTGTTGGGTGTATAATTACACCAATCAATCACTGTAATCTCTCTCAGTATCTTTTTACAATATCCAAGTCCAGCGGGTACATCAAACTCTGTAATCTTCTCAGTAGGCAATGCGTTGTTACAGTTACCACCAGTTATGATCACATCACCAAAATCAGTATCCTCACAACCGACAGTTATATCAGCTGTTGGAAATTGTATACTCAATCTATCACTATCTCCAAAGTTGAACACTTTTGTACAAATGATATTAGCTGATCCTTCTATAAAGTAATCAACTTCTACTTCTCCAGTGTTACAGCTTGATGAGATGGTATTAGATCTTACTTGATAACCTACAGGAAGCGCTCGATCAGAACATCCGTTGAGCGTAACAGTAGGCAAATAATCAGCAATAACAGAATCGAGTACAGCTGTACAAGATACACTTACAGAAGTATCCCCACATACTGTTGTCACATCAGTAGCTTTATCTTCTAATACGACTGTCGTCCAACCAAGATTAAAATTACCTGAATCATCTTCTACTTTTAGCTCCACAACCACCTCACCAAATGGTACGCCGGCAGCTGTAACATCTGTTAAGTCATCTCCATGAAACTTTACAAAAGGACCAAAAGCATCTCCTGACTCAAATCTTCTAATTGACAAATCAACTTCGTCATCACAAGCGTCAAAGCTATTAGCGTCTATATGTCTGGTGAAAACTTTAGCAACACACTCTCCTTGAAATGAAGAAAAAGTAACCTTCACTCGTCTTTTAGAAAGTGCTACTGGCTTGATCATATCTTTGATGATCAGCACTGCAGAATCAGTTGCGGTGTTACCACAAAGGTCTGTCACCTCATAGTTAACGACATATTGACCAGTACCGATACCACTGAGTTGATAACCGTTAGTGGCGTTAGCTTCTATTCTCGTTCCGCTAACAAGTACATATGCTTTCCATGTTAACTGGTTAGCTGCAGAACAATTATCCATGAGAGAGTCAGGACTAACAGCGATAATGTCAACGTCACATGACCAAGGATCTGTGCTTGATATTGCAATGGTATCATTTAGCATAAATGTCGGCGCTTCGTTATCCATCACTTTTATAATTTGCGTAAGCGGTGGCAGCGTCTCATTAGTACACCAATCTATGACATGCCATGTTCTTACAAACTTGTATCCTATGTCACCACAAAATGGTATCGTTGGCGAATCTGTGAAACTTGCAGTTAACTTGCAATAAGCATCATTGGTATTACCAGAGAGTCCTTCTCCTATTTTGCTTAAAACGAGACTACCTCCTGGCAGTGTATCCACAAGTGAAGGATAAGATCTAACTAATGCTGTGTCTTTATTGGGATTATTAAAATAAGTAGTATCGGAGAAATAATTACGGAGCGACTGTGGATCTGTATCGATACCACACGTTACGACCACCTTATTGCTTGGGGGCATGATCGCACTGACACCGATATTTTTAAATATAAATCTTTGAACACACTTCAGATCTTTGTTGACCATAGTGCCATTCGCATCAGGCACGAGCGATCTCCACGTTCTTGTGATGATCCAACCTCCACAAGATGTATCTTGTCTTAAGACATCTTGAAAAGTGACGCTGCCTGTGTTTCCACAGTTGTCCTTAAATACAGGATTGACACCAGCCTGACCTGTTAAAGTCTGGCTGTCTAAAACTTGATTAATTGATGCACAACTAAAGATACAATCTTCATCTGGCACAAGATCAGTTGATGCACAAGGGCAGTCTTCTGTAAATGGAAGAAGCTTATCTTCTACAAGAAGATCACTCCAACATCTTACACCATCGGACTTCCTTTGTATCGTTACTGTATAGGCTCCCGGATGTAGGAACTTTAGATATTCACCTTGAGATCCTATAGTATCTGAAAACTCGCTATTAGCAAGATCATAAACTAAGATATCTGTTGGTGTACTCCCATCGAGATTCTTCACACTTAGAAGATATCCGATCGGATCTGGGTTTTGCGCTTCACCTTTTAAAATATGGCGAGCATCCATCACGACTTCACAATTATTGTCCATCGAGATATTGACGCCACCATTACAAGCTAAGGATTGTCCGTAGGAAACTACAGAACAACCGGCTAAAATGATAACTGCAAAACACCTAATAGAAGAGTAGATTTTACTCATAGGCATGACAAAAAGTTTAGGTTATTAAATGAGCGTCCTTTAACCATCGATCGCCTTCGCAACCGCACTTTTTGAAAAGATAGAAGATGAGTAATCTTCTACAGGGATTAAAAAAGTGTGTACTCTTTTAGGGGAGTGTACACATATATAACTCTAACAGTACTCGCATACTGACTATATCATCTACGTCCTAAGGTCAATAGCTGATCCCCTGAAGAATCAGCCTATCTAACTTTTAAAAACTAAACGGGATTAAAAAGAGGGGGAGATACACCGAAGTGTTCAACAAATGTAATAGATAAGACAAGGATATTACGATTGGCATATGGTAATTATCAGATAAATATTAAACTGATAATTATAAATTGTAATGTGTTCAGTAAAAATAAAATCCTTCTTCTACTTAAATCAAAGGAGCCACCTTTGTTAATGAGCAGACGTGGCGACTATCGACAGTGGCTCTTTACTAAAGCTTTGCACCCAGTAAGTCTTGTGTTTTGAAAGCCCCATATCTGTCATATCTGGATCCATCAGCATCTTACAATGAGACGGACTCTTCTTCCACGCATCCAGGACTGAAAAGAAGTCATCATAACCAACTCCAAGATTCTCTCCTATCTTGGCCCAATCGTAACCGATGTTATCAAGTCTGTCACCAAGATCTTCGCCACTCTTAGAAACATGGTCAAAGTGTTCATTGGCAGCCATATAACGAGCATACTTATTAGAGACCTTATATAACTGAGGGTTCCATTCTACAGGGCGTACGGGAGGCATCCATTTTTTACCGCACTTGCAGCCTTGAGATCTGACCAGATTGATCTCGCCCAGGACACGATGAATATTGGACTGAGAAGGTTGAGCGGTGAGAAGGAATGAAGAGAAGCAAAAGAGAACGATTGACAGATATTTCATCTAATGGTTTATATGCTGTAGAACAAGGGTTAAGCTGAAACCGTGGTAACATTGATCAATCCGTCCATCGCTTCGTCGAGCAGGTCATAGACCTTTTGGAAGCCACCATCATAATAAGGATCTGGCACTACCATGTTTCGTTCAGGATAAACGTAATTGAGTATCAACTTTATTTTGTCTTCTTGAGATTTATCTTTTGCTAGTGACATCACATTCTGATAGTTAGAAGTGTCCATTGTTAAGATCAAGTCAAATCGATCAAGGTCCTCAACCTCTATCTGTCTAGCTCTTTGGTTGGAGATATTGATGCCATACTCCATCGCCTTATCTATAGATCTTTGGTCAGGACCATGTCCTACGTGGTAGCGTCCTGTCCCTGCGCTATCTACTTCCCAGTCCAATCCTTTGGATCGGACCTTCTGCTCCAATATGCCTTGTGCCAATGGAGATCTACAAATATTTCCCAAACAAACCATTAATATCTTCACGTCATCATATTATGATTAATAATAATATGTGCACATATAGTGCCACAAAGCCGGATAATTAGGCAAAAATGATAAAGAGTATATTTTATTTGCTTTAAGCGAAATAATAAGCTCCTAAGAAAGCTATAATAATGTCAAGAAATCCAGAAAAAGCCTGACTGGGATCAATCAAAAAGAATGTACATTTGGCCCTCCTTCTGATCCGAGGATAGGATAACAAACCATATGAAGATTATTATTGCTGGAGCTGGAGATGTTGGATTTCATCTTGCCAAGCTACTGTCATCAGCAAACCAAGAAATCACCTTAATAGACCTCAATGAGGATGTCCTTGAGTACGCAACTAATCACTTAGACGTATTCACTTTAAGGGGTGATGTCTCATCAATAAAGGTGCTTGATCAAGCTGACACGTCTTCAGCGAAGCTCTTTTTAGCGTTAACGACTAATGAAACGACTAATCTCGTAGCATGTATACTAGCCAAGAAGATAGGAGCCAAGCAAACTATCGCCCGAGTGACTAACTCAGAGTATCTATCAACTGTACAGCGAGAAAATTTTTCTGAGTTAGGCATTGATCACCTGATATCACCGGTCGAGTTGGCCGCCAACGAAGTAGAAAGACTTGTAAAGCACTGCGAGGTGACAGATCACTTTGCATTTGAAGGAGGAAAAGTGACATTGAACGGTGTAACACTGGACAATACGTCTCGGTTGATCGGCAGAACGATAGGTGACATCGCCGATCAGAATCATGAGTTTCAGTTTAAGCCTGTGGCTGTACTGCGTAACAATGAAGAAACGATCATACCTGATCGAGATACACGGCTACAATCATATGACCACGTCTACTTCATGAGCCCCGCAGATCAGATGAATCCTTTACTTCAGTTTCTCGGTAAGGAACTTAAGAAGATAAAGAACATCATGATCCTTGGAGGGACGGCACTCGGACTGAGGAGTGCCTTACTGCTCGAGAAGAAGCATAACGTCACCATAGTTGAGAAGGACAAAAGCAAGTGCAAGAAGCTAATAGAAAAGTTAGAACACACCTTAGTTATCAAGGGTGATCCCAGTAACATAGAACTGCTAAAAGAAGAAGGGCTCGACCGAATGCATGCGGTTATCGCGCTCACAGCAAATTCTGAGATCAATATCATCGCTTGTCTGACGGCAGAGAAGCTGGGTGTCTTTAAAACTATAGCACTCGTAGACAACACTGACTATACTCATATCTCGCAGCACATCGGTGTCGATACGCTCATCAACAAGAAGTTGATCGCCGCTAACAACATATTTAGATTTGTAAGAAAGGGACGCGTAGAAGCAATCACATCACTACATGGAGTTGATGCCGAGGCTATCGAATACTTGGTGCACAAGAACAATCAACTGACTAAAAAAGCGATTAAGGATCTCCCGCTTCCAGATAACTCTATGGTAGCAGTAGTGATCCGTGACAACGAAACAATCATACCAGACCCTGACTTCCATCTTGCCATCAATGATAAGGTAATCATAATGGCCATGGAAGAAGCTGTAGGCGTCGTAGATAGACTTTTCAAATAAGAGGTATGCTGATTAATCCGCAACCGATATCTAATGTCCTGGGAGCCTTACTTGTATTTGTGGGAGTTATCATGTGGATATGCATCCCTATCAGCTTAATCACGGAAGATGGACAGTGGACAGCTTTTGTATACTCTGGTTTGATATCGATGGCCATCGGTGGAGCGTCTTGGCTTTATAAATTTAAAAGTACAGCAGACTTTAAAAAGCGTGAAGGCTACCTCATCGTTGTGTTGAGCTGGGTGTCTGTATCACTGTTGTGTATGCTCCCTTATTTGTTCAGTGGAAGTATCAATACTTTTACCAATGCACTTTTTGAAAGTGTATCAGGATTTACAACAACAGGAGCAACGATATTAGAAGATATAGAAGCTACATCCCCCTCCATACTGTTTTGGAGAAGTATCACTCAATGGTTGGGCGGTATGGGGATCATTGTACTGACCATCGCTCTATTTCCATTATTGGGTATCGCAGGTATAGAACTATTTGTAGCCGAGGCACCAGGTCCAACTTCAGATAAAATACATCCCAGAATAAAAGATACTGCGCAGACACTTTGGTTTGTATATGTTGGCCTTACCGCTTCTCTCTTTCTCATCTTGATGCTTGAGGGGATGAACTGGTTTGATGCTATCAATCATGCCTTAACCACCGTATCTACAGGAGGGTTCAGTACAAAGAATGCCAGCATCGCACACTTCACCAGTCCATTGATCCAATATACAATCATGGCTTTCATGTTTCTTGCGGGGACCAACTTTGCGATGCTTTATTTTGGCTTAACAGGCAAGTTAAAAAAGGTCATCAACAATGAAGAGTTTAGGATGTACACCTTACTTGTTAGCGGTTGCATCATCATTGGCACAATCACGTTGCAACAGACACTTCCTATCAGTTTAGAAGAAAGTTTTAGGGCTATCTCTTTTTCAATTATCTCGGTGATGACAACAACGGGATATGTGAGTCATGACTATATGTCTTGGAGTAATGGATTTACAATTTGCTTTTTCATTCTTCTTTTTTGTGGGGCTTGTGCAGGGTCTACGAGTGGCGGGATCAAGTTGATCCGTCATCTTGTTTTTATGCGCAACACGATATTAGAATTTAAACGAATCTTGCATCCACGTGCGATGATCAGGATCAAGATCAACAAGAACATGGTGCAACCAAAGATCTTGACGCATATTCTGGTTTTTCTTTTGGTCTATCTATTTATATTTATTGTTGGAGCCATCTGCTTATCACTATTGGGACTTGATTTTCTAACTGCCATCGGTGCGTCGGCAACATGTCTGGGCAATGTAGGTCCTGGACTTGGTTCAGTTGGACCAGTTGACAACTTTGCACATCTTAGTTCTGGAGCCAAGTATGTGACATGCTTTCTTATGATTTGCGGAAGATTAGAATTATTCACTATACTTGTGATATTCACGCCGTACTTCTGGCGGGATAATTAAGAGCTCAAATCAATTCTTTTTACGTCTTCGACGCTTCCGCTCTTTATTAGCTGGATCTTTCATATACTCCTCACTTGAAGTAACTTCAGCAACACATCTAAATCCCAACCAAACATCAGATTGTTCATAGCGTTGAGTACGATCACCGTTGATCCAATTACCTCCTTTGGCTATACCTTTTTCAGCGATCATCTCAGAGACATTGTCATTGATATATTGGATACTTTGACTTGTGTTTTCTTCTGTTTCTGCTATGGTCTCTAAGGTTCTTGATTTATCCTCTGCTAACTCATAGATCATATCCCACTCTTCTTCTGTAGGCAAACGATAAACCAAGAAGTCTATCTTTTGTCTGGGCCTAGATCCTGTAAAATCGCCGGAGAAGTATCCAAAAGGTGTAAAGTGAGAATCAGCATCTTGTTGCTTGTATTCGTACATGAGCTTTTGATCTATCAAAGAAAGCTCAAGCACAGCGGCAGTACGCCATTTACAATATGCGACAGCTTGTTCATAGCTAACTCCAACAACCGGTAAGTTTTCTATGTTGATCTCTCCAACTGATTCTGACGCAGTCTCCTGCATATAGCTTTCTAATTTTTGAGTAATCAAGCTATCCAAAGTAGCATCTTTTACTTCTTCTGAGTCTGAACCATAGATCTTATTTAGATAGTACAAGTATTCGCTATAAGCGATATAAGTGATTTCTAAATAGTCGACGAATAGGCTGTCATTAATCTTGATATTGACAGGAGGAGCGGAGGTTTTCTTCTTTCCTTCTACAAGTGCATATTTGTTACCAGTACTGCAAGCAGAGGCGATAACCATCGCGAGGATTAGGTAGCTAAAGTATTTCATGGTGGGCGAAAAATAATAAAAAGAGCGATCATCGAATAGATAATCGCTCTTTTAAGGCCTTTAGCTTATGAGCTAAGGGATATAACTCTAATCTTGCTCTTCTCCTACTTGATACCACATCCGATTGCCTTTGTAGTAGCAGGAGATGGGTCTTTCCCTGTTTTGATAGCAGCGACCGCAGATTCTACAAAAGCTACGCCTACTCTTTCTGGATCTTGTGGGTTATCATCAATTGCGCCGATATATCTCACAGTCATATCCTTGTCTAATACAAATGTATGTGGTGTCTTCGTCGCTCCATACTGAGGATATACTACTTGACCGGCGTCAAAGAGATATGGAAAGTCAAAACTCTTTTCTTTTGCTCTTTCTTTCATCTTATCAAAACTATCGCCAGCCTTTTTTCCTGGGTCGTTAGGATTGATAGCAATCACTGGAAATCCTTGATTAGCGAACTTCTCATGAAGCCCTTGGATACGATCTTCATAAAGTACTGCGTATGGACAAGTGTTGCATGTAAAGATGACAATGTACCCTTCTGCATCTTCAAAGTCAGATAAGGAAACAAACTTGTCATCGATATTCTTCAAACTAAAGTCAGTGGCCCTATCTCCGATGTTATAGCCATCGACTAAACTAAACGACATTGCCAAAAACGCTAACGCAAATAGAATAGTAGAAAGAAATAATTTCATTTGTGGATATTTATAATTTAATGAATGATTCTAATTCTGAGTGAAGCTCTTCATAAGTATCATATGACTTCTCTACGAAGTGCTTCTTGCTTCCTGAAACGAACAAAGTCGCGGGTATCGTACCTTCCCAAGAAGCATCCACTTTACCGATCCAATCATTAGCTTTAGGATCAGCCATATGGATCAGTCTCGATTGATAGTTTTTCTTCTTTAGAAATGGAAGTAACCTTCTCTCATATTGGTTTTTAAAATCAATGCTCACTAGAACAACCTCGACTTCATCTGGATAAGCAGACCTCAATTCTTCAAAGTGAGGCAGTTCTTTTACACAAGGAGCACACCATGTCGCCCAGTAGTTGACAACATAGGTTTTAGCTGGATCTTCGATAAGCTTCGATTCAAAAGCATCATATGTATCATAGATTTCTATGTCTTGAGCAAAAGTGAGCACGCTAAGAAGCATCGATACCATTAACACAAAGAATCCTATCATAAGAGTAATTGAAGTGCAAATATATTTTAAAAAGAGGAGGCAGGTTTTTCTTTAAGTTGGTTTTAACAAAGACGTAATACCTGTTCAAACACTTAACTTGTTAATGCCATATGTTGTATTCTATAAATTCATTAGAACTAAGCTCAAAGCCATATTACTTTTATTCTGTTTCTTTCAACTTTTCAGAAAAATTGAGTAAAATCAGAGAATCTAATTCGCTGTTAAAATGAAGTAATTGATAAGCACAGATATTCATGAACACTATATCATAGTGCAGTGAGGATATGATCGCGTTTTCTATCTTCCTTTTAGGCTTGTGCAGCTTGGCCTCCACTGCATATTCTCCATGGCAAACCCGCTATAATATAAAACTGTTCCTTTCACTATTTCTTTTAAATCGAAGTCGACTAAATCCTGTGTTATCCAGCATTCACTTCCCTTCTTTTGAAAGAGAAGGGTTAGGGTTGAGTTGATTAACGAAGGCTTTTATCAGGATGTTAAAAAGCTAGCTATTCTAATCATCTAACAAGCGAAAGGACTTAGTCAAAACCCTAGTTAAGCTTATAGGGCAACCCAAGTCGACTAATCACATCAAGCAAGGCAGTATCAACAGTGACCCTCCTTTCTCCGCCAACAAGATCTAACTCTATATTATGTGAAGGGTCGACGATCATCACTTTAAACTGATGTTGCCCATCTGGATCTGACACTTCTGTAAGTTGTTCTATAAGTGTTGGTGTTATAGTGTCAATAGGCACTTGTAGAGTAATGCTCTTTGTGAGTATCTTTCCAACTGTATCAAGCAGTTTTACATCTTTTACTCTGAAATAGTAGTTGTCACTATTGTATCCTCTGGAGTTGGTGCCTTCAACAAAAAGGACTGCTCCTAAAGTTACAAGTCTACCAAAGTTTTTAAACTGCTCATTGTACAAACCAAACTGCATAGATCCTTTAAAGTCCTGCAGGGTAAACTTTTTATAACCTAAGCCCTTCTGAGTGGTTCCTTCAAATACTTCTGTGACCAAGCCTGCGACCTTAATGGCTCGCTCTTTGAGATCATCCATCTTATCCAAAGTAACATCTACAAAGTGCGCGAGCTCCATCTCATAATCATCAAGCGGATGACCACTGATGAAAATACCTGTCACCATCTTTTCACGATTGAGCATTTCAATCTTACTCCAAGGGATAACGACAGGCATTTTGGGATCTGGAAGAATCTCTTGGGTCATATTACCAAAGAGAGAATTTTCCATTTGACTTTTTTGATTTTGAAAGGCGTTGCCAAACTTCAAGGCATGTTCTAACAAGGTAGAGTACGGTTCTGAAGGAGCAAAGTACTGTGCCCTATTGCCTTCGTTAAAATGATCTAATGCACCACTTTGTGCAAGACTTTCTAAACACTTCTTATTGACCGTTCTGAGGTTCATGCGCTTGGTCATATCCCAAAGACCTTCAAATGGCCCAGTCTCTGTCCGTGCTCTGATGATCTCTTCTACAGGCCCTTCTCCTACTCCTTTCAATGCCGACAATCCAAAGCGGATATGTCCATCTTGATTTACCGTAAAGTTTAGGTTACTCTCATTGATCTGCGGGCCTAAAACTGTAATACCCACCCGCTTCGCTTCTCTCAAGAAGAAGTTAAGCTTACCGATATCGTTCTTGTTATGGGTCAGTACTGACGCCATAAATTCTGCAGGATAATGCGCCTTCAGATAAGCCGTCTGAAAAGCAACTATACTGTAAGCTGCTGCATGCGATCTGTTGAAACCATAAGAGGCAAACTTCTCCATGGTATCAAATATCTCATTGGCTTGATCTTTATCTACACCTTTACTAGTTGCACCTTCTAAAAAGATCTGACGATGACGCTCCATCTCTTTGAGCTTCTTCTTCCCCATCGCTCTACGAAGCATATCTGCCTTACCCAATGTATAATCTGCCATGATCTGAGCCGTCTGCATGATCTGCTCTTGATAAACCATGATACCATTGGTCGGCTTAAGGATCTCTTCTAACCATTCGTGTGGATAGGTGATCTCCTCTTCTCCATGTTTCCTTTTTATAAAAGAAGGGATATTATCCATCGGGCCTGGACGATACAGCGCGTTCATCGCAATGAGGTCTTCCAAGTTGGTAGGCTTCAGTTCTTTTAGAAACTTACGCATCCCATCGGACTCAAATTGGAATATCCCAATCATATCTCCACGCTGGAACAATTCATAGGTCAACTTATCATCAAGATCTATCTCATCTGGATCAATCCGTTTTTCTTCGCCATATCTTATAACAATATTTTCAATTGCATCTTTTATAATTGAGAGTGTCTTCAGTCCCAAGAAGTCCATCTTCAACATACCAGCATCCTCAACTACACTTCCGTCAAATTGTGTAATCAAAAGATCCGAATCCTTAGACGTACTAACTGGGATATACTTTGTGATATCGTCTGGTGCGATGATCAGTCCGGCCGCGTGAATACCTGTGTTTCGCACAGTACCTTCTACTTTCTCTGCCAGCCGAAGCACCTCGCCATCTTGGGATTTGGCTTCTCTAATCTTATGGAGCTCTTTGATATTAGAAAAATCATCCGATGGCCAGTCTTTCTTTAGCTCTTTGTCTGACGTGTTTAGAATCTTGTACAGCTTCGTACCTGGACGTGTTGGTATCAGCTTAGCAATCTTATCAGTCTCACTAAGCGGATATGACATAACTCTTCCTACGTCCCTGATCGAAGATCGAGCCGCCATCGTACCAAAAGTAATGATCTGGGCGACTTGCGTCTTACCATATTTGTCAACGACCCAATCTATCACTCTCTGCCGTCCAACATCATCAAAGTCAATATCAATATCCGGCATCGATACACGCTCCGGATTAAGAAAACGCTCAAAGAGCAGATTGTACTTTATAGGATCGACATTGGTGATCTTCAGACAGTAAGCTACTGCAGATCCTGCAGCGGAACCCCTACCTGGTCCAACAGCTACGCCCAGTTCTCTCGCTGCAGATATAAAATCTTGTACGATCAAGAAGTACCCATCAAAGCCCATGTCCTTGATGATCTTTAGTTCGAAGTCTAGTCGCTCTCTTAATAGCTCTGTGATCTCTCCGTAGTTTCGTTTGGCCCCTTCATACACTAGGTGGCGCAGGAAGTCAGACTGATTATCAAACTCTGGCGGTAATGGAAAGTTAGGCAAGAGAATGTCTCTGGCCAACTTAGGCATCTCGATCTTATCAAAGACTTCCATTGTATTGGCGATTGCCTCTGGGATCTCTGTGAATAAAGCTGCCATCTCAGCCTTCGTTTTGAAGTAGTAGTCGGAGCTACTAAACTTAAAGCGATCTATATCTTCCATTTTGCGTCCTGTGTTGACACATAGGATCACATCATGTGGCTTCCAGTCTTCCTCTTCTACATAGTGTGCATCATTGGTGGCGATGACTTTGAGGTCATACTTTTTAGCGAGTTTGATCAATTCTTGATTGACTTGCTCTTGACTGATATCTCTACCATCAAGTGTCTCTAATCCTCGATGCCTCATCAGCTCGACATAGTAGTCTTCACCAAAGACTTCAATCCACCACTTCAGCTTCTCCTCGGCATCTTTAAGGTTACCCGCCATTATCGCTCTTGGTATTTCCGCAGCCAGGCAACAGCTCGTTGCGATAAGTCCTTCGCTATACTGTAAAAGCACTTCCTTGTCGATACGGGGAAATTTACCATAAAGGCCATCTATATAGCCTATTGAACAAAGCTTTGAAAGGTTTTCATACCCCTTCTGATTCTTAGCTAAGAGTAGTTGATGGTTTCTTATGTCCTTCTCACCCATGGACTTTGCGAATGATCGCTTGTGCCGATCTGCGACGAGATAGAACTCGCAACCGACCATACCTTTTAAGCCTCTTTTCTGTGCTTCGTTGACGAAGTGAAATGCGCCAAACATATTGCCATGATCCGTTAGCGCCACTCCTTTGTGGCCATCCGAGACGGCCTTATCCATGAGCTTACCTATGTGAGAAGCTCCATCAAGAAGTGAGTAATGGGTATGACAATGTAGATGACAAAAATCAGGCATAGTGTGGTTCTCTTATCTATGCGCAAGATAACATATATGAATTCTTCTCTTTATATTTTCTTTGTACCTGCGTAATGAATGAATTAATTGGATAAAACCGTGGTAATGGTTAGTAGTAAGACACTGAAGAAGATAGGGATTTTGTTGTTTGATGACGTGGAGTTGTTGGACTTTGCTGGTCCAATGCAAGTATTCTCTTCCCTTTCAGCACTCTATCCTTATCTCAGCGTAGAAGTTCATAATCTCGGTCTTTCTGACGTTATAGAAGTATCTAAGACTAAGCTACAGATCAATGGTCTACAACATATAGACTCTTGGACAGAGCATCTTGATATGATCCTTATCCCTGGAGGATTGGGTACAAGGGCCATCATAAAGAGTGACGAGCAGCTATCAGCTATAAAGCGCATCGTATCCCTTTCGGAAATATCAAGCTCGGTATGTACAGGTAGTCTTGTCCTAGCCAAGCTTGGAAAGTTGGCTAACAAAGCTGCAACAACTCACTTTGCTGCGATCGATCTCTTGAAAAAGATAGACGACTCCATAATCGTGGATCGAACAAAGCGCTATCATGATCATGACGATGTCATTGTATCTGAAGGTGTGAGCGCAGGTATAGATATGAGTCTTTACCTTGTTGCCAAATATCACGGACAGGAAAAAGCGGATCACGTGCGTAAGTACATTGAGTATTTTCCAGAAGTAGCTTAGATTTGCTTGTGATGGGTCGACTGAGGACTATTTTGTCATATGCTCTTATATTTTACGCTACGGCTGCGACTGGCCAAATAAATAATCATTGGACCCAAGTTGCGCCCGAAAAAGTCAATCAAGACAAAACTCAATCCCCAATTAATTCTAATTATAAAACTTTCAAGATCAGTGAAAGCTATTCTACTAATTTACAAAAGTCCTCCAAGGCTTTAACCAAAGATGAAGAGTTCGACATAGATCTTCCACTACCTGATGGTACAATTGAAACATTTCACGTCAGTCAAAACCAAGTTATATCAACTTCTCTACAATTAGAATACCCTAGTATCAGATCCTTCACTGGGCATGGAATAAAAAACAACAATTATAAAGCGTATATAGATATCAATCACAAAGGACTGAGTGCTATGATATACAAAGGGGCTTCTGTGATTTATATTGATAGACATTATGATAAAAAACCACTTACTTATCTTTCATATTTTAGAAAGGATGCACAGCGCAGAACAGACCAAACCTGGTCATGCCATCAGAACGAAGATGATCTAGCCGAACTTATTACTAACCAAGAACTCTACAAAGCAAAGTCTTTTATCAACAAATCACGACAGCTAAAATCAGCAACGATTATAAAGGAATATAGGATAGCGGTTGCAACTACATCGGAGTACACATTATACTTTGGCGGCTCTGTAGCAGATGGACTTGCGGCTGTCGTAACTGCTATCAATCGCGTTAGTGGCATCTATGAGACGGAGATGGGCATCAGGTTCAGCCTTATTGGCAACAACCATCAACTCATCTATACTGATACTCTTAACGACCCTTGGTTCAACAGTAGTAGTGATCTCAATCTTGTGCAAGACGAGATTGATAACATTATCGGATCTTCTAATTATGATATCGGACACATCTTTACAACTTCAGCTGGAGGAAGTGCATTTGACGGAGTTTGTGATGATGACAGAAAAGCAAAAGGGTTGACTGGACTTTCTAACCCAACAGGTGATGCATTTTATATTGATTATGTGGCTCATGAGATAGGTCATCAATTTCAGAGTGAACATACTTATAATGGAGCTTTGGGATCTTGCTCGGGGCAACATAAAGTAGCTTCGGCCTATGAGCCTGGCAGTGGCTCAACCATCATGGCATATGCAGGCATCTGCAATACTGACAATATTCAAAATAGTAGTGATGCACTATTTCACCTCAGAAGCCTACGACAGATTAATGAGTACAGTAACGTCTCAGCTAATTGCTTTAACAACATCAGCTCACCTAATAACTCACCCACCGTTGATGCGGATGCTTTTGCAATAGATGGTAAAGTCATTCCTACATCCACACCTTTTGAAATAGAAGGCTCAGGATCAGATCAAGATGGAGATCAAATCATGTACGAATGGTCTCAATGGGATCTTGGGCCGCAACAAGAGATCATCCAAGGCGATAATGGGTCCAGTCCTATCTTTAGAACATGGGCTCCAACCAACTCACCTAAAAGAACATTTCCGCGACTTGAAGATCTTATCAACAACACAATCAGTCTTGGAGAAGCTCTGCCTACAACCAATCGAGATCTCAGCTTTCAACTGACAGCAAGAGATCAGAATGGCGGTTGGAATCATGATTCTATCAAAATCACTGTTGCTAACAATGCCGGCCCATTTCAGATCACTAATCTAAACACCAGCGGTCCAATCGCCGGTAGTACTGCACTGACTTGGGACGTTGCTGGTACTACTGCCAATGGCATCAACTGTGGCGCAGTCGATATCTTCTTGTCTACGGACGGTGGTCTCACCTATCCTATCACCTTGGCATCTAATGAGACTAATGACGGATCGGCCAGCATCACCATCCCACAAGTATATACCCAAGCAGCACGCATCAAGCTAAAGTGCAGTAACAATATCTTCTTTGATATTAATGATGCCAATCTAAGCATAGAGCCAGACTGCAATACTACCTCCAATATCAGCAGCAACCTTATACTAGACGGTACTTACAGCTCAGCTACTGAGCTGACTTCAAGTGGTGTGATCCCGACAAGTGGGCAGGTAGTATTCACAGGAAAAAACAGCGTTGAACTACTCCCTAAGTTTATGATCAATCATACGGGAGCTCTATCAATCTTCATCATAGACTGCAACTAAGCTTCAAGGGCCTTGTTGATACCCAAAAATAAATTCATATTTGCACTCTCAAATGAGAAACGATGTTTCTCTGCACCGCCCGGGTGCTGAAATTGGTAGACAGGCATGGTTGAGGGCCATGTGTTCGTAAGGGCGTGAGGGTTCGAGTCCCTCTCCGGGCACGAAATAAAAGGTTGGCGAAAGTCAGCCTTTTTTCATGGCAGAGATTAAGATTATCTCTCTGAGTTTGTAGAGATCGATTAAAACACCTTGCTCATAAATAATTTCCACTCGTCATCACCACGGACTCGAACATAGTCCTTAGACATCTCAAGGTTTTCACAGATGACATAAAGCAAGTCTTTTGAGTCCATAGATTGGGTGGGCATTGGAGCTCTGTCGTTTGAAGATGTATTTAATCTATTCATCTCAGTGATTCTTAAATTGATACTTCAAATATGACCCAGTCCGCTCATTCTTTTGACGAATTTTCTTGTTTTGGTAGTAAGACCTCTGTTTTTGGTATCACCGGGCTACTTTAATATTCAAAAAGTTGATATAGGGTGAACTGCAATCACCCAAACAACCTAAAATACACTCTTCAAGCGAAATTATTAGAACTGATAGAGTGAGTATCTCAATTCATCCGCAATAAGATCATTGATCACCTTTGAATGTTTATACACCATAAAATGGCCAGAATTCTCTATGACCCTATCAGGCTGCTTCATCAATTTTATAGGAAACGTTTTATCTTTTGCTCCAACAATCTGAAAGATCCCCGTATCATTGGAAATATTAGGTCTTTCCCAGATAGAAAGTTGTCGGAGTGCCCATTGTAAGTATTTGTTGGATTGCTTATTAACCATGTCTTTCACCAATGCTTTTTCTTCTGACGAGTTATAATCATGCATACCACCCCAATACTTGATTGTCATTGCAGTTAATTCTTTTGAAAACAACTTATGGACATGTAGTGGTTTAACGATTTTAAAATGAAAAGGAAGTTCACTCCTTGACCTTATGCTTGAGATTAAAAAGATCTTTTTAATCGATTGGATAGCAGCTATCTCTTGGGCAACTATGCCACCAAGAGAATGACCTAATAATATCACGTCTTCTGAATCCTTTGGAATCTTGATAGACAATCTCCGAGAATAATCTTGAATAGATTCATCGACTATTGGATCTATCCAATCTATGTATTCGATATCAATATCACCTAATTGATATCCTTTATATATCCGATGATCGAATCCTAAACCTGGCACTAGGTATGCTTTCATTCAATGTTAGTTATATTAAAAAAGGCAGATCGAATCACTCCAATCTGCCTTTTCTATAATTTCATAGATATGACTAACTAAGCTCTTGCTTTACCAGATAGTAAAACGCTACCCTGTTCTTCATTCTGATAGAGGACATTTTCTCAGCTACAGATTTGACTGCTGCCATTCCTTTTTCTTTGTCATTTTCTCCTAATTTCTTTACAACAAAGTTTCTTCTCACTGTCTCTAACTCTGATTCATCAGCTCCAGAAACCAGTAAGGCGTCTTTGTTGTCGATAACCAATTTTAGTCTACCTGCGAGGGTATCTAAAAAGTCATGATCAAGATTAGTTGTTCCAATCTCCTCCAGTTGCTTTACTGCTTGATCTTTTAGTTTTTGGATTTTCTCCTTTAAGTCGCTCATTTTCTCATTTGATTAATTACATAATGCCCGCTAACATATTAAGAATTATGATGAAATTTTAACTTTTTGTATTTGAAAAAAAGTGACCTCCATCAGGCCTGCGATTAGGAATGGGAACTGGCTGTAGAATTATATCAGAAAATGGACTTGGTAAGTTTGGTTTCGACTCCTTCAGCAGACGTGAGTGGTCCGCTCAACTGGCATAATCGTTGGGATTGTAGAAAATTAGAGAGAAAAATCTGTATTCACTGCTCTTTCAAGCCGTGTGCGCGAATTTCAAAGCTTCAATCATTACTTCTCCACTCAACAGCAACCTCCTCCTCTCCTATAACCATAGTCTCATGACCATTGGCATTAAGAGTAACGCGGATGGCTTCTATTGGAGCTGCCAATGATGGCAAGTGGAAGTCACGCGCATATAGTCTAGCAAATTTTTCTCCATTGACATAGAGGTGAGCATGACCTTGTCCAGGGATATGAGAAGTATTGACATTTACGGGAGTGAAAAGAAAATCCTCTGTGGTGATACTGATGTTATATCCACTCATCTTGTCTTTTGCTACAACTAAGTCGGTGATCTTGGGTATGATATCGTCGGAACTGATATCGAGGAGACCGTGATCCATACTTGTGTGTTGTATAGCCATCGGGTGCTCCAGCGCTTCATGCATCTCAACAGAGCGATTGGACAATAGCATGCCCACTGGGATACCAATACAAATCACAACCAACTGAAGCAACTTTACTTTTTTAAGCATGATCTATAGGTTAGAGGTTTGATTGGCTTTGAGAACAGAAGGTGTCAACGCCACCAACAATAATGCAGGTACGAATATCAAAGGAAGATCAATCAGCCAGTGACTTGCTGGTAGCAGGCCCACTAAGATTTCAACAATATGAATGAATGCATGACCAACAAAAAAGAGCATAACTGCCAAGTACAAATACTTAGTTGAGTTGATACGATATGCGCACCACATCAATGCCAATCCTGCTAATGTGTAAACTAAGCCCACATCATGAACGAAATGCCTATTGATCGGTCCGGTATCGTGAACACCAGGTAGCGTATCGAACCAATTGTCTACAAAGAAGAGCATCCATAGCCCGTTACCGACATTGGTTGCTCCAAAGAAGTTTAGAATGGTCTTAAGGTATTGTTGCTTCATAAGTTGTCTCTTGGTATATACTTACACTAAGCTATAACTCGCTCAACGGTTTTTGCTTAACAAATGGTAATTAAATTGTCAAGTTGTAGCCTTGGTCTTGTGATTAGGCTCCAATCTTCTTCAAAAGTGATAACCAACAAACAACCAGATGTTGTTGACAAACTTATGCGGTAAAATCTTGGTCTCTCCCCATTGTGTTTCTGGTATGCCATTAAAATAAAATCTTGATGGCAAAGCCCCATGAATGTATAAGTGCTTGATGCCAAACAGGTTTTCCTTTTTGAAGCCAATGGCCATACCTATCGTAGCTGATTCATTATCGATGAATTCATCAGAAATCAAATGGTCGTACTTATCCCTAACATATGCAGCACTTCCACTGAAGTACCAATTCTTTCGCTTTCCAAAATGTCGATCATAATATAACTCGTATATTCTAAAATAACCTTCTACATTGTCTCCATCTACAGCTACAGCTTCAAACTTATTAGACAAATGTCGTTCTGTAAGGTTAACCTCACCAATCATCAAGCGAACTTGGTCTTTATCATTAAAACGATATCCCACTTCGCCTGCGAAGTTTTTAAACTTGTTCATAGTCATCTCGAGGGTCTCGTACCCAACAAAGAAGGAAGATCGATCTTGTTCTTCTTTTTGGTCCTGAGCAATTAAAGAAGAAAAAATGAAAAGTCCCATAATCAAAGAAAGTAGGTAGCGGTGCATAATCAAATAGTTTAGCTTTAATAATGACCTAAAACTATACGCCTCATTTCTCCAATTCATTAACTTATGGTAAGAAATGATAACTGTTTAGAGAATGCCCATATCTATGTCGATGTTGGTTTCCACTCTATCAACAGACGAACGCGGTCCGCTCAGCAGACATCTTGTGAAGGTCAATCACCTGGCCTCCTTATCATACTGCATAGCACACAAGAGATTACCTTCTGTGTCCAACACCTTAGCAAGCCAACCTACTGTCGGAACTGCTGTCTTTGGCAATAGTATCTGCCCGCCACCTTTCTTGACACGCTCTATGATGTCATCGACATCCTCGACACTGATGGTACATTCGAAGCCAATGATTTTGTCTGGTACAGAAGAATAGTTACGTGATTGCAAAGCGCCCATGACTTCTGCATCTTCGGACTTATCTTCTTTAATCTGTAGAAAGTCAGTTGTGCCGTAAGAGTTGAAACCCCAATCAAATACTTTATCATAGAAATTCTTGGCGCGATCTATATCATCGATGTGTATAGCAAAATGTGATAGTTTGTTTCTCATATCGCTATTTGTTTTTAGTTATCGCCTTCGTTTTAATTCCTTTTCTTAATCTGTATCAATAATACGCTTCTTAGACTTGGTTCCTTCAACTCATCTTTAAGAATATCTTGCGGCCTGTCTAACTATGCACCAGAGATCACCTGTCCCGATACCATGGGGATATACCCTAAGTAAAAAAAGCCTGTCCATCACTCCATTATATGAGGTATTTGCGAAAGCATAAGTATGAACTCTCTTAACCACGACATTTTCATAAATTATCCCATGCAAATAGGGAACAAAATCAGCACTAGGCTTTTTACCTATATGTAAGGTTGATATCTTCGCTAACACAAAAGAAATACGCAAGCAACCTTATCCGTTTATCTGCTGTATTGATATAAAATGACAAGTCATGAAACTAAGTAACTTCTTCTATCTCCTCCTCCTTGTGTCTTTGACGGCGACATACTCTTGTGCGTCAGAAGAAGAGGAGCCATCAGTTATAACGAACCCAAGTAATCCAATGCCTAACGATAACTTGCCCGATGCTCCAACTTTTACGTTGGAGACTACAACTGGAGATGCAATCACATCAACACAGTTCAAAGACAAAAACTTGGTAATCTTCTTCTTCGGTTATAACTGTCCGCCTTGTAAGGCAGTAGGGCCAGATATCGAGAAGGAACTACATCAACAATTTAAAGATAAATCAGACTTTGCCATCATCGGCGCTGACCAATGGGAAGGCAACAACGCTGGCGTAGATAACTTTCAGTCGACTACGGGGATCACATTTCCATTGGGTCGCAAGGGAGCTGACATGGCTAAAGCATTTGGCACGACCTATGACAGACTTGTGGTCGTCAACAAAGAGAACAAGATCGTCTATTCTGGTAACAGCATCGCCACTAACAACTTAGATGAAGTAGTGGACATCGTTAAAGGCTTAGTGGAGTAAGCGCATGAGATCTATAATTATAAAGGTTATCTCACTTTCATTTGCATTGGTATCGATGCAGCAGATGGTGACGGCGCAAGAGATTGAAGACTTCATCTTAGACGACATCAACAACGAGCAGGTAAGTCTCTCAGAGATCAAGGGTGAGTCACTGACCATCATTGACTTCTGGGCGACATGGTGCAAGCCCTGTACCAAGGCGATGCCTAAGCTCAACAAGATATATAATCAGTACAAAGATCAGGGCGTAGCGATGATCGGTATCAGCTGTGATGGCCCAAGGAGTATATCCAAAGTGGCCGCTGTCGCAAATACCTTAAACATAGACTACACAGTCCTCAAGGATATCAATTGTGATGTCATGAACTCATACCAATATCAAGCCTTCCCAACACTGATCATGCTTGATGAAAACAACGAAGTGGTCTACGTGCATGAGGGATTTAGCAATGGCGACGAGAAGGAGATAGAGGCAGCCATCGTAGAACACATCAAATGATATCTATGCGGCGAACTAATTATAGTATAGTCGCACTGACGATTCTAATCTTGTGTTCCATCTCCATCAGTTATGGCCAGATCAATATTTCTAATCTCGCAGAGGTACAATATGGAAAACTGCCAGATGAGTCATCAGACTTTTTTCCATCTATCTACGATCGCACCGAGATAGATTATAGAAAAAAAGGGTTTAGTGTTTCTACTACCCTCGAACAATACTACACGACCAAAGATGGCAGAAGCTACTTTGATCTATCTCAGTTAGCACTCGGTTATAAAAAGAAAAAGTGGGACATCAAGTTGGGCAACTTCTATGAGACGCTCGGCCGCGGCATGTTGCTTCGATCGTTTGAGATACCCGGTGCACTACTGGAAGACATTGGTTTTAGATCTCGTAACTACTTCCATCGAGATATGCTCGGCGCATCAGTAAAGTACAAAACCAAGAAGGCAACTTTTCAAGTCTTGCGCGCTGACATACTCAACAATGTTCTGCCTCCCACCTTTGACAGAGCAGAGAGAAGAACAGACCTCGTTACTGCTGCTTCCGCCAAAATAAAGTACATCAAAGGGCAAGAAGTCGGGATCATATACATGAGGCGCGATCAAGCAAGCCAAAACTATATCAGCGCTCTGCTTAATGGTTCGGTCTCAGGCCTCGACTATTATGTGGAGTATGCGACAAGCATAGGAGAAGACTTTGCTGGTATACATAGCAATGAAAATGGATCAGCTTTTTATACAAGCCTTACTGGATATGCTGGATCATTCAGCTTCACTGCAGAATACAAGAATTATAAAGACTTCGTACTCGGTGCAGGCATCAACGAACCGGCCGCTGGTGTCAAGCAACAGACCTACAGAGTACTCAACAGAAGCATACACGTCTCTAACCCCATCAACGAAGAGGGCTATCAGTTAGACCTCTTTTATAATCTTAATGACGGGACCATCATCAACTTCAACCATTCACTTGCTGTCAACAATTTTGGCGGCCAATCTTTTTCTTTCAGACAGTTCTTCTTAGAAGTTCAGTCGTCCATCGGAGAAAAAGTAGAATACAAAGGATTTATAGATTATAGTCAAGATCCGTTTAAAGGTGAAAGCAATCGATTCTCCATCGGCCTCTACTCTGATATTGAAATCAAAGAAAACCTTAGGTTCTTGCCAGAAGTAGAGTATCAGTCTTTCAGTCGATCTTCTTCTGACGTCTATAACTTCAACATGCTCTTGGGTGTCAATGTCAAGTCCAAGTATTTCTTTTCGATCTTAGGCGAACTGACTAATGATCCCTTCATCATCAAGGATGGTCAATCAGAAAGACTCTATCTGGGTGGTACACTTAGGTACAAGCCTAATTATAAAAACACATTCCAATTGTTTTTAGGTGAAAGAAGAGGAGGCCCTCAGTGTAGCGCAGGTGTCTGCTATGAGATCTTGGACTTCAAAGGCGTCGAGCTCCGCTGGATTGGCAAGCTAAGAATCTAATAACTCATCTTCTTCCTAACTTCTTCGCCACCTATACTTAACACACCAGCTACTCTTAGAATAATTGCTATATTCATTTTATAAGCAATTCTACGATTCCTATGAAACATGTTCTGGTCCTATTGATGATTTTTCCTTTGGTTTTTAGTTGTTCTGACAAACCAGAGTTTAAAGTTGTAGAACCGATCACAACAACGACACACAAAGTCCAAACATCTGGCTATAGCGAATCAAAGAACGCCTACTTTGGCGATACGCACATACATACCAGTTGGTCGTTTGATGCATTTATCTCGAGTGTCAGAACGACGCCAGATGATGCTTACAATTATGGTAAAGGCTCAGCCATAGCACACGTCTCAGGCACTCCTATACAATTAGAAAGACCTTTGGATTTTATGGCGGTCTCAGATCATGCAGAGTATATGGGCGCAATGATGCAAATGTTGGACAAAGATCATCCTATAGCTTTGCTCGATATATCCAAAAAGATCTCAGATCCCGATACAGAAGTATCACTCAACGCAGTCAAGAAGATAAGACGAAGCATCGCCATGAACAGCCCCTATGAAGAACTGATCAATCCTGAAGTTTTAAAATCAACATGGAAAAGAATTGTAGAAGCAGCAGATCGGCATTATGTACCAGGGGAGTTTACGACTTTCCCAGCGTTCGAGTGGACTTCGTCGATTGGTGTTCTGACTTCTTTGCTGAGCTCATCACCCTACGCGCAAAACCTACATAGAAACGTCATCTTCAAAGGCGACAAAGTATCAGGTCTACCCTTCTCATCATTTGATTCCCAAAACCCAGAAGATCTCTGGGAGTGGATGGAACTACAAAGAGAAAACCAGATTGATCTCTTAGCCATCCCACACAATGGTAACATCAGTGACGGACGCATGTATGCGATGACCACTTTTAACGGTAACGCCATGGACCCATCTTACGCCCTAAAGAGAATAAGAAATGAACCTGTCAACGAAGTCGTTCAAAACAAAGGACAGTCGATGGCCCATCCAGCCTTAGCACCCAATGATGAGTTTGCTGATTTTGAAGTCTATCCTTATGCCTTAGGCACAGGCGATCCAAGAAAACAAGGAAAAATAGACGGCAGCTATGTAAGGCAAGCTTTTAAAAATGGTCTGGCTTTAGAAGAAAAGGTCGGTGCTAATCCATTCCAATTTGGTATCATCGGCAGTACCGATAGCCACAACTCTGCCAGCAATGTGGAAGAGAACAGAGCCTTTGGAAAGTCAGGGGACAAAGATCCAACACCAGAATTTAGAATCACGGACATGGTATCAGGTCCACGTCATCGCAGAAGTTCTGTAGGTGGCTTAGCTGGCGTTTGGGCTAAAGAAAATACAAGGGAATCAATCTTTGAAGGCATAGAAAGCAAAGAAGTTTTTGCCACCAGCGGCACCCGCATGAAAGTGAGACTCTTTGCCAGTTGGGACTTTGACACACTGAGCTTTACGCAATCAGATTGGATTGCTTCGGCTTATAAAAAAGGAGTGCCCATGGGCGGAAGTTTGTCACCACGACAATCGAACAAAGCACAGTCTCCTTCATTTCTCATCTGGGCCATCAAAGATGCCGAAGGCGCTAACTTAGATCGTATCCAAGTCATCAAAGGATGGTTAGACCAAGACGGCAACACTCAAGAAAAGATATACGATGTAAGCTGGTCAGATAACAGAATTAAAAATCAAAATGGTCGCCTTCCGGCAGTCGGCAACACTGTCGACATCAACACTGCCACTTATACCAATGACATCGGCGCTGTCAAATTAGAAACCATATGGATAGATCCCGACTTCGATGCTTCCTCTTCAGCTTTCTATTATTTGCGTGTCCTTGAGATCCCAACACCTCGCTGGACCACTTATGATGCAATTAAGATTGGAGTGGCTCCACCTGATGATGTGCCTGCTACACTGCAAGAGCGAGCATGGAGTTCACCAATCTGGTATCAGGGAGTTGACTAAAAACGACTTCGTTACTGATCAATAATATCTTTCAAAGAAATCATTATTTTATGATTCTTATAATTGACATACTCAAATTTTACAAATCCCAACTCAGGACTGAAATACAGATCTACATGTGACCTACCTTCTTTAAAATCACTCTTTGCACGAACTAACCAACAATCTGTTATCACGCCATACTCTGTTTCGATAGCGACACCACTTTCTACAATTTTATAATCAGAGTAAACAGTTTCATTTTCCCAGTCACCCCAACCTTCTCCCATATTTATACTACTGGACCAAAAGTTTCCAACTTCTAACGGGTATCTAATCTCAGGAAAAGGAGCAACCTCTAAACTTACAAATTGATTATTACGTAAAGGGTGCATCCAAATTCTCTTCTCATTTTCTATAACTCCTGTTATTTCAAAAGGAGACCAATTAGTCCCTGCACTTTTGTTTATCGAAGTTTTCTCTTCGTATGACTGAAGTCTCTTCTCGTCATAATCATAACCTATTACCACTTCTTGCTGATTTTTTGGAGAAGCAGACCACATCTTACCAAGATATTTGATAAGAACATCGCCCTTTATAATGAGCATAGAATCTGCATCAAAATATTCTGTGTTATAAACACAATACGGCATGGACGAAAGACATCATATGACAACTTAATTATGTCGTGATATTCACCCTTATCTTCACCTTCATCATTCGTCAACCAACCACTCCTTACGCATTCTTTAGGAAGATCTCCATCTCCACATTCCATAGCAAGCACTTTTGCTTTCGCATCTACAACACTTGGCATACAAGCGTTGATACTCAACAAGAAAACTGAAACTATAAAAAAGAAAAAAATATCGAGTGAATACTTCATTGCTTCCAATTTACATGTTTACAAGATCCAGCGCCTTGCGCAAGTCTTCTATTAAGTCCTCAACATTCTCCACTCCAACACTCAACCTGATTAACGAATCAGTAAGTCCAACTTTTAATCTTTCTTCTTTGGGTATCGAAGCGTGTGTCATTGTAGCTGGATGCCCAATTAAGGACTCTACCCCACCCAATGATTCTGCCAAAGAAAAAAGCTGAGTATTGCTCAATACCTTTTCAGCTGATTCAAAAGAGTTTGCATGCAGATCAAAACTCAACATACCTCCAAACATGCGCATCTGCTTTGCAGCCACTGCATGATTAGGATGATCCGTGAATCCCGGATAGTACACTTTAGAAACTGCTGGATGATCTCTTAAGAAGGAGGCAATCTTTTCAGCATTGTGACACGAGCGCTCAACTCTTAAGTGCAAGGTCTTGATTCCTCGTAGGACCAAGAAGCAGTCCATAGGACCAGGCACTGCTCCCGCAGCATTCTGGATAAATCGTAGTCGGTCTGCGACTTCATCATCACTTGTGATGACACAACCATGGATGACATCGGAGTGCCCATTGATGTATTTGGTAGCACTATGCATAACGATGTCTGCGCCCAGATCAAGCGGCGTCTGCAGATACGGAGAAGAGAAAGTATTGTCGACACAGACTTTTACACCTTTGCTTTGCGCTATCTCAGAGATCGCTTCTATATCCACTATACTGAGCATAGGGTTCGTTGGTGTCTCGATCCATATGAGTTTGGTATCATCTGTGATGGCTAACTTCAACGCATTGGCGTCTGTCATATCAATGAAGGTGCCTTTAAGACTAAACAGTCCAAAGATCTTAGTGAGTAGTCTGTAGGATCCTCCGTAGAGGTCATTGGTCGTTATGATTTCATCACCGGGCTTATAGAGCTTGAGTATGGCATCCATCGCCGCTAATCCACTTGCATAGCAGATACAGTGCTTCCCGTTTTCAAGTGCAGCGAGGTTCGTCTCCAACGCGGTTCTAGTGGGGTTTTTAGTTCTGGCGTATTCGTATCCTTTGTTGACGCCAGGCGCTTCTTGCACATAAGTAGACGTCTGATAGATAGGCGTCATGATGGCGCCTGTAGATGGATCAGGCTCTATACCTGCGTGGATTGCTTTTGTACCAAACTTCATAAGGACATTAAAATGTGAAGTGTTTAAATTACCTAAACTTAGGCGCATAAAAAAGGCAGTCTAATCAGATTAGACTGCCCATAAATTAAGTTTTTTACGATGACTAGTTCATCGCATCAACAAGACCTTTTCCTGCTTTGAACTTTACTGCGTTCTTAGCTTTGATCTTTATAGTCTTACCTGTTGCTGGGTTTCTTCCGTCACGAGCTGGTCTGTGCTGGATTGAAAAAGTACCAAATCCAACAAAAGCAGCTTTATCACCACTCTGAAGACATCCTTCGATAGAACTGAATACTGCATTTACTGCTACACCTGCATCTGCTTTAGATACTCCAATTGATTCAGCTACTACGTCGATTAAATCTCCTTTATTCATTTTACAAATTTTAGTTATTAAAAAGAAATTAATGGATCAAAGGTATACGTTCATATTTACACATACAACATAATTTTAATTAATTCGGGAATACACTTATTTTATTGGCATTTCGGGCGACTAATGAGGGTTTATAATTATTTGAATATTTCTAATAAATTTAAAATTAGGGAATCATTGTCAAATTTGTGTCCGCATAAAGGAAAAGACATCAATTGTTCTTTTTTCTTCTCCCAAGGCCACATTGTGATAACTCATCACAAAACCAAGGGTTTTCCGCGTCATTCTGACCTCATTTGAGCAGTATTTGAGTGCTCAAAGAGCTTGATTTAGGCACTTTTATGATGACTGAGCCCCTTGTTTGTTTACCTTAAAGTGATGAGATAGCCTATCTCCGATGGTATTAAAGCAAAGAATAGAGATAAAGATCAGCAAGCCTGGTCCGATCGCCAGCCACCAAGCTGGGATATACTGACGCGCATCACTCAACATCCTACCCCAACTCACCTCGCCAATCGGCAGACCGATGTGCAAGAATGAAAGAGATGATTCTATTAGTATTGCAGTTCCCATATTGAGTGCTGTCAAGACGATGATCGGTCGATAAACATTAGGCAAGACATGTTTAAAGAAGATGGTTAGGCCAGGTAGTCCTAATATCTGAGCGTTCTTGACATAGTCATCTTGCTTCTGGGCCATGATCTCAGCACGGATGATCCGCGTCAAGTTAGGCCACCTGATCAATCCTATGACCCAGATCACCGAAGAAACCGTTGGTACTGTGATGATCGAGAAGATCGCCAAGAGCAAGAAGAGTCGAGGAATCGATCTAAACACTTCAAGTAGCTTTACTACAATCGTATCCCAAGGCATCCAAAACTCTTTCAGTCCGGAGATCAGCTCAAGACGTGAAATATAGAGTAATAGCATCACGCCAAGACTTAAAATCATGCCATAAGTAAAATATGACTTGACATATTCTCCCCTATCGTTTTCATGAAAAGCCAATTCTGAAGCATAGTACTGTAGTAACACAAAGCCAATCATCAGTAAGAACAATTGTAGATAGTTCATCTTATGACTTCGATCTCCGACGAATCCAGATAGACCTCCCAAGAACAAAGCGATGATCAATGAAATAAAAGAACTTAAGATCCCAACCTTCAGCGCGATCGATATCCCATGGACTAATCGAGACATCACATCGCGTCCGAGTTGATCGGTACCCAATATATGTTTCCGGATAGATCCGTCTGCTGCCAGCTCAGAGGTACCTGGCACACTGTAAGGCACCGCTTCCCGTGAAACTTGGTCGGGGCCAAATGGTATGAAACCACCATCTGTTGCAATCACACCTGATAGCAAACCCATCACTCCAATTACGACCATAGTAATGACAGCTACTACAAACCTTCGATCTTTTAGTATGCTGCCCATATCAATCAGACGCGTTTTCTAATCCCAGACTATCTCGCGTCTTTGGAAATAGCTTAACTAATAGTATGTCGCCCACGAGATAACCGATCATCGTAGCAAAGGAGATGATGATCACTATTGTAAATACTATAGGCCAGTCAGCTTCTTGAACCGCAGAAAGCAACAACCTACCGATACCTGGTATATTAAATATCACTTCTATAATCACAGAACCAGTAAAAATGGCTGGTATGGATCCAGTTAGTATCGTCATATAGGGAAGCAATGCATTGGGCAAGGCATGTTGTCGAAGCACTTGTTTTTCATTGAGTCCTTTTGCTCGTGCCATCAACATATAAGGTCGAGATAAAGTGTTCAGGATATCGCTTCTCAATTGTATCGTGAGGTAAGACACAGACATGATCGTCATACATATGATCGGCAAGACAAGTTGTCCAACGTTATCCATCAGCTCAGCAAAAAATGAACGCGCCACAAATGAAGGCTTGATCCCTATGGATGGAAAGATATCTGTCCAAGCACCATACTCAGGCGTTGTAAAAAAGATAACCATCA
>CALIHL010000106.1 GCA_938022935.1 uncultured Saprospiraceae bacterium | reverse complement strand
TCACCTCTGGCAACGAATGCAATCTCCTTGCCATCTGGAGAAATAGACATCTCGCGTATACCGCCGCTCACAGATATGTATTTGTCAGCGTTCGATTTTTCCTGAGTTCTAATTTTCACATTGACTTTAGCAGGTTGACCTCCTTCTGTCAAAGTATAGATCTCTCCGTCGTAACCATAACATATCTTTCCACCTCCGTAACTTAGAAATCGTACAGGATGTAGATTATAATTAGTGAGCTGAGTGCGCTGAGCTGGATTGGACATTGAAGTTTCGAAAACATTGAATGTTCCACCAGCTGACTCACTTAAAAAGTAAAAGCCAGATTCATCAGCATTGAAAACTGGTTGACGGTCTTCACCTTCATAACTTGTGATCATCTTGTGCTCATTGGTCGTTTTATCCCAGGACCAGATGTCTCTTGTTACCGATGATGTATGGTGTTTTCTCCATTCGTTCTCGTATCCTTTTTTATCATGATAAAGTATGGTATTGCCATCCTTACTTACTTGCGCATATTCTGCAGGGATCGTCAACACTTGGTTGACGCGACTACCTGAAACTTTGACACTATATAGCTCTGGTTGTGATCCAGTTGGGTATTGTCTATGCTTTACATCATCTTGGCGCAGCGCTCCAAAGATGACGCTTTGATCATCTGCCGAAAATGAAAACGGAAGCTCTCCGTTAGAATGGTAAGTCAATCGAGTAGCTGGCCCTCCCATAGCATCCATAACAAAGACGTCAAAGTTGCCATAGCGATCTGATGCAAAAGCAATCTTGCTTCCATCTTTACTCCATATCGCTGCATAATCGTGTGCCGTATGAAATGTCAACTGAGTAGCATCACCACCGTTGCTGGATACTTTGTATAGATCACCTTTGTAAGTAAAAGCAATCTGAGACCCATCCGGTGAGATAGATAAATGTCTTAACCAATTGGGATTGTCTTGTGCCTGAACAACAACAAAGAATAGGGAAAATATTAGAGAGAAAAAGTATTTCATGAAAATGATTTTTTGACCACAAATGGAGATAAATATACCTCTCTTAGTAGATAAGAAGTTGATATGTGGCGGATTAGAGAAACCTTAACAGCTTCTGAAGATGTAAGTGGTCTTACTCCTTGTTAAAATTATTCTGAACTTTGTCTAGAATACGAACAAATAGGTTGATTTCTTGCTCATAGACGCCATTAAATCCATCCTTGGCAATCATGTTAAAAAGGCGCGTGGCTTTGCTGTGAATCTCATCGCCATTGGGTGTTAAGTAGAGCCGTTTTGCTCTTTTGTTTGTTCTATCTGAGACCCGCTCGATGATCTCTTTGCCTTCTAAAAGCTTTAGGATACGAGAAACAGACGCTGGCTCTTTGCGCGTTTGTTCGGCTACGTAGATCTGAGTGACTCCTTGCTTTTTATAGATTGTGTTGATGACCATCCACTGATCATAACTTATACCAAGTCCATTGACGTGAAATGATCTATTGACCAGATCTCTAAATCGCTTGATAATCTCCTCCGCCGACAAGAGTACTTGTGTGGCGTTCCTGAGTAAAAAACTCATAAACTGTAGGTATCAGTAGTTAAGAAAAAGGGAGATAAATTTGCCTTCCGAAGGTAACAATGGCTGACCAGAATCACGTAACGCTAAAGCGTTAATTCAAACATATAGATTTTCAAATGTAAAATAGGTGACAATTCACTGTTTGTCCCGTTAACCCATCATCTCATTGAAGGTCTTTAGCCAAGCTTCTGCCATGAGAAAGTTGCCTGCCATAGACGGATGCACACCATCTGGACACCAGTATGAGGTAGGTGCAGACTTTTGGGCTTCATCAAAGACGGACTGAAATGGCACAAATGCAGCACCAAATCTATCTGCAACTCTTTTCGCCGCTGCTTGATAACCTTCAAAAGCTCCTTTCCACTGTTCGGCTTTGGCCTTAATCGAAGTACCGTCATGCAAGACAAATGGTTCAGCAACGATCAGCTTGACATCAGGAAGTCCTTTTAACGTTCGCTCCATAAGAGCATTGAAGTCAGACTCATAGACTTTGACTGTACCATCATAATTAAAATCAAGCGTATGCCAGAAGTCATTGACTCCAATCATGATGCTCATGATATCCGGTTTTAACATCATACAGTCATCTTCCCAACGATCTCTCAATTGGAATACCTTATGACCACTAATACCACGGTTATAAAACTTAAGATCACTCGAAGGATGTTGCCCCATGAGCTCGGTCACGATATGTCTGACATATCCTTGCCCCATACCGCCACCTTGATTAGGATAGTATGCGGCTTTGTTTCGACCAGCATCAGTGATAGAGTCGCCCTGAAACAATATCGTTGATCCTTTAGGTATACTTGGCAACTTTGCACTGCTTACTTTCTCCTTAATCGAAACAACAGATCCAGCCGCAATTGCTGAGAGTCCACCTATCATTGATCTTCTCGTCAAACTCATATTGCTCTATTTTTTTCATTAAAAGATCCTTTTACAAGGCAAGAACCTCTATCATAAACATAGTTATAAATTCTTGGATTGCCCCTTGAACAAAAGTCCGTACGCTCTTATTATAAGTTTTATTAATATATAGTCATGAGTATGAAGCATCTTGTCAGAAATATTCGGACTATTGTAGTCTACTTAAGATAAAATATGGATATAGAAGCATTAAAATACCCAATTGGAAAATTTGAGCGTCAAGCATCAATCGATCAAGAAACAAGAGCCGAGCTGATCAGCGTCATAAAGTCCTTCCCACAGCGACTCACTACTGTTGTGATGGAGCTCAGTGAAGAGCAGATAGATACTCCTTATCGTCCTGAAGGGTGGACCATAAGACAAGTGGTGCATCATACTGCAGATAGTCATGTCAATAGTTATGTACGATTTAGATGGGCAATGACAGAAGACACACCTATGATCAAAGCATATGATGAAAAAGAATGGGCAGAGTTGCCAGATGCTAAGAATGCACCTATTAAATTTTCACTTAACTTACTCAAGTCCATTCATGCAAGATGGACCTTATTGCTAGAGAGAATGACTGTAGACGACTTCAGCAGAGAACTAGGCCATCCTGAATGGAAAAACAACTTGAGCCTTGATGACATGCTACAATTATACAGCTGGCACTGTACTCATCATCTCGCTCACATCACTTCCTTGATGGAAAGAAAAGGTTGGTAGAAATTATCGTTAGCTTAGCTACACAATAAAATGAAAAACATGAAAAACCACCTCTCAATACTAGTGCTTAGTTTGAGCATGCTTGCTCTGTGCAGTTGTGACAACCAGCAAAAAGTTGTCGATGCTGAGAAGATCACTGACACTATTGCAAATGAAATGAGCGCAGAACCAGATAGTCTTCTGAGACACGTTGTTCTATTTTCGTTCAAGGAAGCATCATCTTCTGAAGATGTAGCTTCTGTGGAAGAAGCTTTCACTGATTTACAAAATAAGATACC
>CALIHL010000105.1 GCA_938022935.1 uncultured Saprospiraceae bacterium | reverse complement strand
CCCCTATCTGCTTGAGAGGGGAGGGCGTAACTACCTCTTATTCAACATATTAACTCTTTTTACCATATGAGCAAATGTAAACTATCTTACATTTTAACATCCTTATAAAGTAAGAGTAGATCAGGACTTTGATGTCTTCTTTATATAGACGTGAAAACATCTATGTCGCTGGGGTTTAACATCCCTCCACTACACCAGCACAACCGGGAACCAACAAACCAATTTAATGAAACGGATCTTAACTATGTTAGAAGCTAAGTCTGTAACTCAAGTTGAAGTTGAAAAGGTACTGTTCTATGCAGCTATCTATACTCTAGCTTTTTTTGCAGCTTTTCAGATAACATCATTTTAAATCCCCCACAAATTGTTTGCCTAAATATTGATTAATAATTGCTTGATAGCAATTATGATTGTTACAAAGTATGCGTTAGCATACGATAGGTTTTTTCATACAAAAGTAAAGGCCGGTGGATAATTATCCACCGGCCTTTTATTGTTACACGGAGTATATTCTTTACGACTATTTGCCGTTGAATTTGTTGAAGAAACCTTCCATTTGCTTACCTGCAGCTTCTCTACCTCCAAGTCCGAAAGACAATGCGAAAGCAACTGCTACCGCACCTAATGTCAATCCAAATGCGAGGTTAACGATGTCATCAGCTAAACCCATTTGTCTTAGAGAGATTGCTAAGAATAATCCAAGCGTAGCAAATCTTCCTATAGAACTCATAGCTGGAGAGTCTGACTTTGCGAAGTATTCGCCTACCATCTGGCTGATCTTGTTACCAATAACCAAGATGACCATACCCAAAAGGATCTTACCTGTAAGTCCCATAACTGTATATAATATCTCAGTCAAACTTGAAAACTCCAATTTTTCTATAGCAGTAGTTACACCAAAGAATGCGATGTAGAAATAAACTACTTTAGAAATGATGCCTGATATTGAGTTGCCTTCTCCAACCATAGAAGAAATGCCTAAGCTCTGGGCAGTCTTATCAAGGTTCATGTTATTCAACAAGTCACCGATCATCTTTGACACAAAACGACCACCAAACAAGAAGACCGTCAAGATGATACCTGCAGCGATGATATTAGGTATAGCGTCAAATAAGCTCTCTAACATATGCTTTGCCGGATCTGAGATCATGCTGATATTCAGCGTATCAAGAGCAACCAATAGAATAGGGATAAGGATAACGATAAATACAAGCTGCTTTAAAATGCCTGAGACGTTCATCTCACTAAATCCGTGCTTAGCCATAAGGTCGTTAAGACCACCTGTAGCCATACCGGTAGCTTCCTTTCCTATGTTAGCTACCATAAAGCCAACAAAGCCGATAATACCTGCTGCAATTATATTAGGTATATAACCTAAGAACTTAGAGAGCATGTCTTTGATAGGATCAAGTGCAGCTGTTAGGCCCATCATGTCCAAAACAAACATTAGTACAAGAAGTACTACAACAAAGTAGATCAACTTAGATCCAATAGTAGAAAGGCTTGAGGTTCCTCCGGAGCTAAATTTGTCCACACCAGCTTTTGCTAACCCTTTTCTTGCCACACCTCTGATGATTCTCGCAACAAACAAGCCTACAAATAGCAATAGTAAGGCACCAATCAATCTTGGCAGAGTAGAGCCAAATTGAGACGATAACTGTTCTAAGCCATTGTTTAAATATTCCATATTATTATAAAAGTTTTTAGTAGATGATAATTCGATTGCACTTATAACAATCCTCAATATCTATTTAGACTTCCTTAACACATGAAGTCACTTTTTTTTTCATATATATTTATGTACAATGTGTTAGAAGTTGTAAGCAATGGCACTTCGGTAAATGGTATAACTGAAAATTCTTTAAAGTGAGGGCTAATAGTAGATTAAAACCTTCTGAAGGTTAAAATGACCTCATCTCTGTTGCCTTTTGATCGCCATTAATGGTGATTACGATCAGGTTGCTGTACTCAGATTCATCAAACTGTTTATAAGTTTCAGTTTCAAGAATAGCATTGGCCAATGAAGGCGTAGAGTTAGAATGACCAACTACCAGTATGTTTTGACCTTTGAGATTGGATAGTTGATTTGCAAACTCAGGAAGCTTGCGCGGGTCATATAACTGGACGGATAGTCCAAGAGCAGCAGCATGTGGCTGTGCGGTATGCTTTGTTCTAAGGTAATCAGTAGAGTATACCAGATTGATATCTTCTCTCATTAATAGCTTAGATAATGAAGACGCCCGATCTTTTCCTAGTTGGGTCAAAGGTGGATTACGGGTCCCATCATCAGCTTTTTCTGCGTGACGGACTAAGAATATTTGCGTTTGATCAGCTGAAGCTTTGTTTTTAGAAGAGCCACAAGCCATCATGATGATAACTGCCAAAGCAAGTATAAGTCGAGTCATAATCTATCCTGTTAATAGAACTTAATATTAGTCAAATAAACCTGAACTAAGATATCTATCTCCTCTATCACAAACTATAAAGACGATGAATCCTTCATCAATCTCCTCCGCCACTTTAAGGGCTACTGCCAAGGCTCCACCTGAACTCATACCAGAGAAGATGCCTTCTTCTTGAGCCAATCGACGCGCCATAGTCCTTGCTTCATATTGGTCGACATCTATAGTTCTATCTAAACGATGAGGCTCATAGAACTTTGGTAAGAATGCAGGAGACCACTTTCTGATACCGGGTATCCTACTTCCTTCTTTTGGTTGAGCCCCCACTACTTGGACTACCTTACTTTGCTCTTTAAGATATCTTGATGTGCCCATAATGGTACCTGTTGTACCCATAGAAGAGACAAAGTGAGTGATCTTGCCTTTTGTATCAGACCATATCTCTGGCCCAGTAGTTTTGTAGTGGATCAGGGGGTTGTCTGGATTAGCAAATTGATTGAGCATCACGTAGCTGTCATCAGTAGCCATCCGTGCGGCAACTTCTCTTGAGTGCTCCATTGTCTTTTCAGCAGGTGTCAATATGACCGTTGCACCATAAGCTTGCATGGTTTGTATCCTTTCTTTTGTGCTATTGTCTGGCATTATCAAGGTCATCTTTAGACCGTTGAGTTGAGCGATCATAGCAAGTGCGATACCAGTGTTACCAGAAGTGGCTTCAACAAGTTTGTCTCCAGCTTTAATCTCTCCACGCTCGAGCGCGCCCATGATCATACCATATGCAGCACGATCTTTTACGCTTCCACCTGGATTATGACCTTCAAGCTTTCCACAGATAGTCACTCCTTTCTTAGTCGGTATGTTTTGTAGTTGTATAAGTGGAGTATTTCCGATAAGGTCAGAAAGCTGATTCATATTTATAATTGAAGCTGAGGGATTAGATTACTTCTCTTTTGGTTAATTCTTTCTTGAGCTGTGTTGCAGAAAGGAAATGTATGCTATCGATCCCATGTGCTTGGGCGGCTTGGACATTGCGTAGGTTGTCATCTATAAATAATGATTGGCTCGGATCAATGTTATATCTTTCTAAGATCAACTGATAAAATTCTACTTGTGGCTTCCTCATCTTTTCTACTCCTGAGACAACGATGCCTTCAAACCATTGTAGAAAGTCATAGCGGTCTTGGGCAATCGGAAAAGTCTCAGCGGACCAGTTCGTTAGCGCGTAAAGATTATACTTATTACTCTCCTTGAGTTGCTTCAATATAGAAACTGAATCACCTATAGGACCTCCAAGCATCTCAGACCAGCGTTCGTAGTATGCTTTTATCTTTTCTGCTTGATCGGGATGTTGTTTGATTTTCTCTATCGTTCCTTCCATGAGTGAGCGGCCAGCATCTTGCTGCTCATTCCAGTGCATATCACAGATGTTTTCTAAGAACCAATCTATCTGAGATTCTTCATCTAATATTTTGCGATACAAATACTTTGGGTTCCAATCGATGAGAACGCCTCCGAGGTCATATATAATTGTCTTTTTACTACTCAATGATTCTGTTTATTTAGCGAAGTCTTTAAAAACGAGTTTGTCTATCCCGCCGTCTTCGTTATTCATGATGGCTTGGTAGTATATTTTAGAATTGGGTGGAACAGATCTAGTGATCCATGTATTTCCTCCAACTATACTGTTGGCACCAATGATGGTTTCTCCACCTAATATGGTTGCTCCTGCATATAGTACGCATCCTTCTTCAATCGTAGGATGTCTCTTCTTATCAGCATCGGCTTTATCAACACTAAGCGCTCCAAGTGTTACTCCTTGATAGACCTTGACATGTTGCTTGATGATGGTTGTTTCACCGATGACGATACCTGTACCATGATCGATACAAAATGAAGCAGCTATGTCAGCTCCAGGATGGATATCAACACCTGTCTGACTATGTGCATGCTCAGTAATGATCCTTGGTAGATCCTCAACTCCTAAGATGTGGAGCTGATGTGCGATCCTGTAAGCTGCTATAGCATAAAAGCCAGGATAGCTCCTGATCACCTCTCTTCGGCTCTTACAAGCAGGATCTCCTTCATAGATCGCCATCACATCTTTAATCAGGTCATTGTGGATGTTTGAAAGTTCATCAAAGAAGGCCTCGGTTATTTTTTTTACACCCAGAACAGCGTTCATTGGATTTCGCGAAAGCAGATCCTCTAATCGTTCTTTAAGTCTTTCTTCTTCTTCCAATAGAAGCTGAGCTGTATCGAGAGGCACTTTGGCGTAGTCCATATATAGCAATCCCATCAGCTCTATAAAGAAGTTGTCAACTTCTTCGGGAGATGGGCAAGTGTTACAGAGTTGATGCTCGCTAAGTAGTCGATTGAGTAGTTCTTTCTTCACAGTTCGTAAGCGTAAGTTTTATCATTAACGTCAGTAGAGATCAAATTGATCTACTGTTTGGGTCTTTTGTATAAAGAAAGCATGTCTAGC
>CALIHL010000104.1 GCA_938022935.1 uncultured Saprospiraceae bacterium | reverse complement strand
ATAAAAAACTACATATTTGCATCATGGATAACGAGCCTAACACTCCAAAGAAGCAAACAAACAATCCCCTACATGGTATAAAGCTGGCTGACATCATGAAGCAGCTTTTAGAAGCTCATGGATGGTCAGGGCTCGCTAAACGCGTCAATGTCAATTGCTTTAAAAATGATCCGTCCATGAAGTCCAGTTTGAAATTCTTGCGCAGAACGCCTTGGGCTCGTGAGAAAATTGAAGAGATTTATCTGGATCTTTTGGATGAATGAGCTTTAGACCCTGAGGCTGGAAGTCTACAGGAACCTCTTTAGTAGTTCTTTGATTATTTAGCGGCAGCGACAACAGCCTGGGCTATCTCGGGATACTTCCAAGTATTGGTATTTCGATTGTACATCCCAAAGTTACCTCCATCATCCCAGATGATAGGAAGAAGCTCTCTCTCCACAGCCTCTGCTGTATAAAAAGTAGAGTACTCTGTGCGAGCAGTAAGGTTGTTCTTATCTGTAGTCCCCCACTCACCTAAGATGACTGCGCGACCTTCTTGAACCACCCACCGATCTCTTATCCAATTGAGTTCATTCTCAAGAGCAGTCTTCTCTTCGTCTGACCCCCATACATTAGTCCCATCCTCTTGTCCCGCAAAGGACCAAGGAAAGTAGCTATGTAGTGAGATGATGATGTTAGGATCATCATTGGGTACTACCAAGTCCTCCATAGCCCCAGATGTCGTACTGGCAGCATATGTAGGGATCATCAGGTGTCTTTTGCTGTTATTTCCACCTGTGGCTCTAATCGCATCCACCGAAGCTTTGTGGTATGTGTTGATCACATCTCTACCTTCTTGAGTACCACCGCTCCACTCTTCAGGTGAGCCATGAAGCCGGGGCTCATTCATCACTTCAAATATCAACTTATCTCCATACTCGCTAAAGTGATTACCCACTTGTGTCCATAGGCTCGACAAGCGATCTCGGACAACTACTGCTTCATCCTCCGTCGGTATGATCCAATCATCATGATGAGTGTTGATAATGACGTGCATATCGTTCTTAAGCGCTTCGTCTACAATGAGTTGCACGCGCGAGATATATGCGGTTTCGATGGTATATGGAGCAGTTTGCCCTTGATGAAAGTTCCAAGTGACTGGGATCCTAAGTGTCTCAAAACCCATCGCTTTGACAGCTCTTACATGAGTACTGGATGACAAAGGATTACCCCAAACTGTTTTGTCTTTATCTCTTACGTCAAAGCTATTGCCCAAGTTCCAACCTATACCCATCTCAGCGACTAAGTCCTTAGATGACAAGTCCCTCATACTACCCAAGAATGAATCGTCGACCTCCATCTCTGGCTCTGGCTCAACGGGATTGTCTGGCACCACTGTGGTTGGTGGTTCATCTTGTCCACAAGATGTGCAGACAATAGCAAATAACAAGACTGTGCACAAAGAGATCCAAGAGGTTGGATAATGTACTGATCTGATCGCATTCTTTTTCATACATCCAATGTACATGATTCTATAATTCTTAACAGGCGGTTAAAAGAAAAAGGTGTTGAGGGAGATACTAGAACTTCTTATTAGGATGAGCTTACGCTCGTCTATCGAAGTCTTATGAAAGACATACCGCGTTGTTTGAATTAGGCTGAACCTTTGACACAATCTATCGCCCACTTCACATCTTTCTTAAGAAGGTTTCTAAGCGCATGCTTGATGATCCAACTTCTTTCTTTTCCTGGGTCTTTCGCCCAGCTTTGCAGGACTTTCTTTGCAATCTCTTCGTTGTCTTTTAGGATATCATTGAGACAGTTAGCAACGGACTTCTGAACATACTTGGATGGATCATCCTTGAGCTGATCAAGGATAGACAGCAATGGCGCTGGGTCATCTATATATTGCTGGAGCTTGGGTGCCCATGGTAAGCGAGGGCGTCCACCTTCTGAAGCTAAGCGGCGGACATGCTTGTTTTTATTCTTGGACCACTTGAGCATTTGCTTAATCCCTTTGTCTGGATACTTCTCTAGGTATGGCCGGATAGTATATTCGCCAGTGTTTCGTTTTGTGATTTCTTCTATAGTTTTCATAGACACGGCATAGTGAGATAATCCATATACCTCTACATATTTAGCGATGGGCATCACCCAATAATACTCGGTGAACATCCCAGTCTCGGCTTCATTCTCTGGTCCCAATATCTGTTGCCAGATCTTCGCTTGGTCTTTATAAGCGATCGGCAGTGCTTCGTTGAGGAGATCTGCCATCAAAGCAACCCGATCTTTGAGTTCTAAGGTTTGCACGCCTTTATCAACCCTTTCGGCAAATGTCTTTCCATCGAAGTCCGGATAGACTTCTGATATCTTCTTGGTTAACAATATCGCAAGGTCTTTATCAAACCAAAGCTTGAGTTGTTTGTAAGCCATTATTAAAAGTAAGCATAAGAGGAGACAATTAACAATTAGAAATTATAAACGCTTTAAAAACATTTGCGAAAGCAGTGTAATCTATAATCGCAACATTATCTTAAAGCAAAGATCAACTCATGCGCTACAACTTACTGACACTCTTCATACTGCTTGCCCTTTACTCATGCACTCCTCCCCATACGATATTAGAACCCATCACAGAAGATGATCCTATTATTGCGGCGTTGATAGATCGTGCCAAGTCACATGAGCTAGACATGCCAGCCTACACACCACCGCCGGGAGAAGCCGAAGAGCATCATGCCTGCGGCTATGCTAAGATCTTATGCTCTGCGGTATTCATCTCTGGACTGGACATGGATTTTGCAGCAGAGGCGATTGGGTACTTCTCAAGTCCTTATGAAGAGAGGCCGAAAGTACTGAAGCGCACTGTTGATGAAGAAACCAAAACTGCAATTGTAACCTTAAAAGATGGTCGAGAGATCACAGCTGTTTACACTGGTGGCCAAGGATGTGTTTGTCTTGGCGCAGAAGGCACTTTACAATTTGAGCCAAAAGAAATTAGAAATAATCTCCCTCCGGCTGAAACAACCCCATGGCCTTTAGGCGACGTGACCGATGACTCCGCGCTTGACGACGCTGTGGATATGGAACGAGTTGACCAAGCGGTTGAAGCAGCATTTGATCCAGCAGGCGGGCTGACTGCAGGGTTTGTAATCACACACAAAGGACGTATCATCGGAGAGCGTTATAAAGATGAGATCGATATGCATACTCCGTTGGAGAGTTGGTCTATGGGCAAGAGTTTAACGGGTATGATGATGGGCGTTTTGATCAACAAAGAAGTGTATAGCCTTGATCAATCTGCGCCTGTACCAGAGTGGCAGATTGAAAAAGATGATCCCCGTCAGAAGATTAAAATCAAAGACATCATGCGCATGTCCAGCGGCATAAGGTTTAGAGCACCACAAGATCCAGACTTTGATCCAGAAATGGGATATCCAGATCACCTCTATGTATACACCAGCGCAGCCAACACTTACGAGTATGTCGCTAATCTCCAGCAGCAATGGGAACCCAACACGATCGGAAGATATCGTAACTGCGATCCTGTACTGACCAACTATTTGGTAAAGCTTGGTGTGGAGTCTTTAGGAGCAGATTATCATAGTTTTCCTCAGCGGGAAATATTTGACAAGATCGGTGTCCGTGATATGGTGATGGAGACAGATCCGTATGGCAACTTCTTGTTGCAAGGGTATGAGTTTGGAACACCGCGTGACTGGGCACGATTGGGAAACCTTATACTGCAAGATGGCGTCTGGGATGGTGAGCGCATTTTATATAAAGGTTACCTCAAACACTCGATGAAGATGGCTCCAGCATGGGAAGCTGATGGTAGATTACAATATGGTGGCAACTTCTGTTGGATCAATGGCGATGGTTCGTTTAACGTACCTAAGGATGCTATCTTCTTTGCCGGAGCTGGGGGACAATTTACTATTATGGTGCCTTCTCATGATTTAGTAATTGTAAGACTTGGACATTATAAAGGATCATCGCTGGGAGTTGAAAGTCTAAACAATGCCTTGACTATATTAATGCAAGCGGTCAACAAGTCAGAATAATGTTCATTTGAAAAGTATCTATTCTTGCCACAAATTATAATTGTCAATTTTTATAATGAACGTAACCATAGATCACCACAATTACTACTATAAAGAAGCCGGAGCTGGAGACATCATCTTGTTCATCCATGGCAATCCTGATAGTGCTAACTACTGGGATGGTGTTGTGTCTTACTTATATAAGGACTACAGATGCATCTGTCCTGATCTTCCGGGATTTGGAAGATCCGATCTGCCAGAAGGTTTTAATTTTAGTCTGGAGTATGGCGCGCAGTGGGTGCAATCTTTTTTAGAAAAAATAAATGTGCAGACCCCCGTACATCTTGTAGTACATGATATAGGAGGGTTTTATGGATTGCCTTGGGCGATTAAATATCCAGATAAAGTCAGATCTATCTGTGTTCATAATTCTATTTTCTTTTCAAGTTTTAAATGGCACATATGGGGCAGGATATGGCGGACCAGAGGGCTGGGAGAGCTTACAAAATATCTAAACAGCAAATGGCTCTATCGATGGAATCTACGTAAGACGAGCCCTAAGCTATCTGATGCATACCTTGATGAAAGTTATAAACTAGGTATCGCCAATGACAAAACTGTAGCAGTTGTACTCAATGTCTACAGAGCGATGGATCCTGAGGTATTTATCGGTTGGGAAGATGAGTACCACGCTCTTACGCAACAAAAACCAACGATTGTGATTTGGGCAGACAACGATCCATACATACCACCAAAGATGAGCGTTGCAGAACGCTTTGCTAATGGTCATACCATCTATAGGATACCTAAGGGTGGTCATTGGGCTGCTGCAGAATATCCCGAGCTATTTGCGCATCACTGGCGAGAAGGGCTCGGTACAAAAAGCTCATAAAATTAGCATTCTGACGATTCTCTTGCATAGTGGAAGATTCTAATATATGTTTGGCATAACACCAAGCAAACCATATGAGTATAAGGATTCCCAAACGAGGCTGGCATGAGTCTCGCACAGTCAATAAGGAAAGAAGAACTGCCTCTAGATATGTCATCACCTATAGAGGCATGTATATAAACTTTGAGATCTGCTGTGTGTGGCTAATCGATCGATTTAAGTGGATGTTGACTTCTGAGACACTTGGTATACACTCTAACCTTATCTCAGATGCAGGTAAGATCAGTAAAGAAGAGGTTAAAAAGAAAGCTCTGCTCATCGTCCAAGGACATATCTCCAATCGCTTGAAAGAAGCAGAAGAGCTACTTGAAGAACAGAAGGTTTTGTAGCCTTCTAAAAAGATCGATAACTTGTTGACATACTTGACTGCAACGATGACGTATATATGAACTTAAAGCTCTTTATAATTTACCTTCTCGTAGTTGTACTACCCTATCGATTGACAAGCTGCACGATCCTGTCTTATTATGATGAAGGCAAAGTGTTAGTAGGCAATAATGAAGACTGGTATATACCTTATACCAAGTATTGGGTAACAAGCGGTACTGACGACCAATATGGGCGGATCGTATTCTCATATGCTACAAGGTGGGGGCAAGGAGGCATGAATGAGAAAGGTGTCTTTTTTGATTGGATCCAAACGAACGAAGATGGATATGATTGGAAAGCGAGTGCTGACAAGAAAGACTACAAAAGCAACCTTAGCGAATTCATCTTAGCTAATAGCGCTTCGTTAGATGAAGCCCTTAATTACTACGAATTATATAATGAACCCCGCTTAAGAACATCTACCGCAGTGCTTGCCGACACTACTGGACAAACAGCCTTTGTCTCTTGGAAAGATGGAAGTATAGAAATTGCGAAGTGTAAAGGGTTTTGCGTCAGTGGTTATGGAGGTGAAGCAGTAGTTGCAAAACACAATAAACTTAAGGGCTCTATCGATAAGGATAGGGTAAGACAACTGCTCGATACGGCTCATCAAAAGGGCGACTATCCTACGCTTTACTCCAATATCTATGATCTTAAAAAGAAGGTTGTGTACTTGTACAACTTTCACAACTTTGACGAAGAAGTGGAGATAGACTTAATGGAAGAATTACGAAAAGGAAGCCATTCGGTTGAGCTAAGCACCTTGTTCGAGAAACAGATCGATGAGGAATCCTTTAGCAAACTGAGACAACGATATATGGTTGAAGAAGTTCAGTCGATACCTATCAAGGGTTGGTCTGTGCTGGGTGGTGGGATCCTTGCAGCCTTTCTTTCAGTAGTCCTTGTTTTCAGATGGTTTGGAAGGAGCACTTTTATTAATGGTGCTTGAGCAGGCTTATCCACTATAAGTTACTATATACTAACTCTTCCACTTAAAGTAAATACCCCAAACATGAAGTTTTATACTTGCTAAAACTTGCATCTCAACTCCTTTTATTGGTATATTGCAATTAATATATATTATGGGACTTACAAAGACAGATATCTATACCGACGAGCAGAACCGAATCGCCTCGATCGCCAAAGTCATAGGTCATCCTGCACGTGTCGCTATCCTCCAGCATCTCATAAAAGCACAAAGCTGTATCTGTGGAGAGATTGTAGATGAGATAGGCTTATCTCAACCTACAATATCTCAACACCTGAGAGAGATGAAGTCTATCGGACTCATCAAAGGAGAAGTGGATGGCACCAAGGTTTGTTATTGTATAGACCCAGAAGTATTCGCAGAATTTAGAAACATATTTGCTAACGTGTTTGAGCAAGAGATATCAACTTGCTAAAATTATAAATTATAAAAAATGACAGTAGAACAAATCAAATCACTGCTTAAGGATAGTAAGACAATAGGATTTCAATTGCCAGATGGCAGCCTTGTGCCAGCACACTTCCATGTAACAGAAGTAGGCAAGATCAGAAAGGACTTTATAGACTGTGGTGGCACTGTCCGTCAAGAAGAAGTAGCTAACTTCCAATTATGGGAAGCTGACGACTACGATCATCGCTTACATCCAGAGAAGCTTATACACATCATACAGTTATCTCAAGACAAACTGGGTATAGGTGACCTCGATATCGAAGTAGAGTACCAAGGCGCAACAATAGGCAAATATGGTCTCGACTACAACGGTCAAAACTTCCTGCTTACAACCAAGCAAACAGATTGTCTCGCAAGAGATAAGTGCGCTGTGCCGGATGACAAAATGAAAATGGACTTATCGATGATGGCTGCAGACGCTGGTGCTTGCACGCCTGGTGGAGGCTGTTGTTAATTAAAGGTCATCTGGGATGAAGCTATCCCCTATCACAGAACACAACTACCCAGAAGTAGTCAACATCTATCTAGAAGGTATCGCCACTGGGATAGCGACCTTTGAGACTGCTACACCCTCTTGGGAGGTATGGGATAATTCACATCATACTTTTGGACGATACGTCGCTACAGATGAAAAGCAAGTCCTAGCCTGGGCAGCGCTCTCGCCTACTTCTAAGCGCCATGTATATAGAGGCGTCGCAGAAGTAAGCGTTTATGTCTCTTCAGCTGCACGAGGCAATGGTGTCGGTACATTCTTGCTCCAATCACTTATCCAGATCAGTGAAGAAAACGATATCTGGACTTTACAATCTGGCATCTTCCCTAATAACAAAGCCAGCATCCATATGCATACTCAGTGTGGTTTTAGAATGATAGGTTACAGAGAAAAGATAGCAAAGAGGGATGGTGTCTGGTATGACAATGTGCTTATGGAGAGAAGGAGCAGGACAATAAATCCATAAGTAACCATCCAATCATATTTTATCTAGACCCACTTGAGTACAAAGTAAGTTAGCCCATCTTATATAGGTAAGCTTCAAAATTTAAATACTGAAGCCAACAATACAGTATGTCGTTTCTATGCCTATAACCTATAAATAAAACTATAATACTATGAACATATTAAAATCCGCACTACCATTAATGGCCCTTATCAGCATAGCCTTTATCGCATGTGGTGATGATGATACTGGTTGCACTACATCAATATGGTATCAAGATATCGATGATGATGGGCTTGGCAATCCTGACACAACTCGAGAGGCTTGTGAGCAGCCAGATGGATATGTTGCCAACAACTCTGATACCGATGATGACAATGCTTTCATCGCTACGCTCCATGATGCATTTGCCGCATTCGACGAAAGTAATGTAACTGTTATGTTAGATGGGAATGATGTTGTGATCGAATCTAATGGTCTACCCAACCACACTTCACCTTATTGGTCTAACACAACAGAACGGTCTGCGACTGACCCTATGGGCAATATGTTGGTAACAGCAGCGGCAACTTCTAATCATCCACTGTTTGTAGAACCCACCATAACCACTCACGAAATGATGGCACCTGGCAACATAGACGACTTCAATGGCTCATATACACTTACGATACCTGCCAACCCCACAAAAGCTTCTTCAACTTCTTCTACAGGACTTGGTCCAATTGGAATAGCCGTAAGCGGATCTATGATCTACAATGATGAAGAAGGCCCTAATGTCCCTTTGGACAATGCGGTCGGATCCTTAGATTATACAGCAGCTCACACAGGACCTCAGAGTTATCACTACCACCTTGAGCCCAAGGCATGGTCTAATGATGACGATGTGTTGATCGGTGTTATGTCAGATGGATTCTTCCTCTATGGTAGAAAGTGCGCATCGACTGGTACATATCCTAGTGACTTAGATGAATCAGGTGGACATACCAGCATGACACAGTATACAACGACAGTAGACTACCACTATCACATACAAAATGAAGTCTATCTCAATCAGTTTTACATACTCTTCCCAGGCGACTATCAGGGCACACCGAATAACATCAATTAGAAAATCAGTGACCATATAACATGAAAAGCTTTATCATCATACTGCTCATTGGTGCTCTTGGTTTTACTGCAAAGTTAGAGACAACCATACCTCAAGTTAGAAAGAGTGCTCTTACGCTTAAAGCAAATGAAGGAAAGGTATATTATCGCAATGCTCCATACTCTGGGGCAAGCGTATCATACTTTGATAGCGGACGTCTTTCATCTTCCTCTCACTATATGGATGGGATCAAGAACGGAACCTCAGAAAAGTACTTTGAGGACGGTCGCATAAGCTATAGTGCAAATTATAAAAACGGACGACTGCATGGCTCTTCAAAAACATGGTGGCGATCAGGCCCGCTAAGGTCATCATCCCATCATATCAATGGCATCGCACAGGGAGAACAAAAACAATGGTACAAATCTGGGAGCAAATTCAAGATTATAAATCTTGTAGACGGCAGAGAGAGTGGCATCCAGCGGTCATGGAGAGAAAATGGAAAATTATATAACAACTATGAAGCTAAAGATGGTCGCATCTTCGGGCTCAAACGAGCAAACTTATGCTATGAACTGGACAAAGAAGATCTTAAAGATAGAAGGTAGTATCGTGGTATTAATTTTGATAATTTTCTTAACATCAAGTTGTAAGCAGACTGCCAACAATATCGGAGACATCAGTGCACTTCCTTTTTATAATCAAGCCAGCTTTACACCTAATTGGATGAGTAAAGATGATGATTCTATGAGGACAATCCATAAGATCCCAAGCTTTTCTTTGACCAATCAAGAAGGGGAAACCATCACAGACCAATCACTTAATGGAAAGATCTATGTAGCTGATTTTTTCTTTACAATTTGCCCTGGCATATGCCCAAAGATGACAGCTAATATGGGTATACTACAAGAAGAATTCATGGAAGATCCAGACATCATGCTACTCTCGCACTCTGTGACGCCAGTGCGAGACTCAGTCCCAGTGCTTAAGGCTTATGCAGAGAAAAAAGGCGTCTTATCGGATCGTTGGCACTTACTCACGGGCGATAGGCAAGAGATTTATACGCTCGGTCGAAAAGCATACTTTATAGAAGAGGATTTAGGTATAGAAAGAGATATAGATGAATTTCTTCATACTGAAAACTTTGTGCTTATAGACAAGAACAAACACATCAGAGGTATCTATAATGGACTCAACAAAACATCAATCAAGCAACTAATCAAAGATGTAAGAACACTTCAGAAAGAAGAAAAAGCCTAAGCTAATATTGACAATCTGAAGGATCACTCTTAACGTAATAACTTTTATAATTACTGGCTTTGGGATCCATGCAGCCTTTCAAGTTTTTGATCTTGATATTTCTAAAGTCAATAGGCTGGCCTTCGCTTTGCAAAGCGATAAATCCTTCACTCAACAACTTACCATCTATCTTGATCGCTGGATCAAATCGCTGAGCAACGCCCCCACCCATTTGTGGCTGAGTATAGGACAACACAGGATCTCCATTGATGATATGTGTCACGAGTGAATCACCCAATACGATCATCTCTGCAGTCACCCATTGATCTCCATAGTAGGTATCAGATGTTGAACTGATACAATGCCTTGGATCGATCTGCCCTTCGTAGACCACATCTGTTCCGGGAGAGCACATATTGCCAGTCGGTCGATCTACTCCTTCTGTAATCCCGGCTAAGAACTGCATCTCCACTGATATAGGCCAATCCTGCTCGACGGGCATCGTCCGTGGATCTTGACTGTGAAACATCACTCCACTATTCTTCACAACAAAACTGGGCGCACCAGGATGAACCTCCCCGACAAAGCGATACTCCATCGAAAAGTGGTAGTAACTATATGGCTTATCATAGTATAGATGTCCATAGCGATCATCAAAGTCACCTTCATATTGGTCATAGCGCACTTCTATCATGTTGTTATTGACACGGAAGGTCTCACCGTGATTGTCACCAACTGCATAGTGATGGATCTTAGTTGTCCAGTTGGTCAAATCTTTGCCGTTGAAAAGGGTTTCCCATTCTGTGTTTTGATCTACAGCAGTCCCTTGGATTGTCTTTGTTGTAGCACAGTTGGTAAAGGATAACGCAAAGATGATGAAGACAATGTATAGTGTAGTGTTCATATAGGGAAGGTAAAGATTAATTGGAATATAAATGATTGGCAGGGAGACCTTGATTCCAATTGAGGAAGTAACATCGACTGAGTAATATCTCTTTGTTTATCATGATTTTTGACATAAATACGCACGCCAAACAGATTTTAATGGGATCAATAGCCGATGGCGTTGCCATCGGCTATTAATATGAGACCTCACTGGTGTCTACAGGCTTGCTCAGTATTACAATCAGAACTAAGTACTACTACTCTATAAGTTGACAATGTCGTCTTACTTTCTAAGCGGCAGGGACACAGCCACATACACATTGCTTTTAAAGGTGCTCATTACAACGACACCTCCACCTTCTCCTTGCTCCGACTCAAGAGACAGGCTGAGAACCCCCAAACATCTATATCTTTGCATCTTGAGTATAGTCAAACTATGAAGCAGGATCTCCTAAAAGTACAGTTCGTCAATAAGACGTATCCTCGATCAGCATATGACATGCTTAGGCTAGAAGAGTTGTATAGACGAGAGAGCATGGAGCATGATATAGAACAGCTACATACTGCACAATTCTTCATACTAATATTTATAACTGAAGGGCAAGGTTATCATACGATTGACTTTACTGATTATAGATATGAGAAAGGAACGATACTCACTATCAGAAAGGATCAGATACATAAATTCTTCAAAAACACAAGTGCGAAAGGATACATTCTACTATTCACTGATGGGTTTCTCGTGAGTTATCTTGAAAAAATAGAATCACAAAAAACGATCCGGCTATTCAATGAATTTCTTGGCAACCCTAAAATTAAGCTCTCAAAAAAGGACAACCTCGAGATAAGAGCTATTATAGATCGTTTAGGTGGAGAGTATTTCACGAAGATGGATGACTATTCCTTAGGTATCATCAGAAGCGAACTGCATATACTAATCACTAAGCTCTACCGGATCAAATCAGTCAGCAATCAAATTGTCTCAGAAAAGAAGTATCTCCAAGAGTTCATCACCTTGCAAGAACTGGTTGAACAAAAGGCAAAAGAAACTACACGTGTATCTGACTACGCCAAGATGATAGGCGTCAGTACTAAGACGCTTAATAACATTTGCAAAAGCATCGTCAACTCAACAGCAAAAGAGTTTATAGATGATGTATGCACCAAACAGATCAAGCGACTACTGATCAACACTACCCTTTCTATCACTGAGATCGCATACGAATCTGGCTTTGAAGAGCCCACTAACTTCTATAAGTATTTTAAACGCCAAGCTGCTATGTCTCCTGATCAATACAGAAATTCATTTTAAAGCACTTTCCGATTTCTACAGTATTGGGAAAGATAAGGATATCATAACGAGGTAGGTCATAGATGATCTTTGCATTGTAATAAATTATACAATTTTAAATGATCAATTCAATATTCAAATTAGGTTCAGCTTTATTACTATTCACTATGCTTAGTTGTGCAAGCACGCCTCTAATTAATCCACAAATAAAAAAAGTACCGATGCAGTTATCAAAGAAAGAACAAGTAGTTGCCCTTCTTAATAGTTTTAATACGGGCGACAAAACCCCCATCGCTTATATCAACCCAAGCAAGTACATCCAGCATAATCTTGATGTAGGGGATGGCCTCGCTGGATTTGGTGAAGTCATGGCCAACGCACCAGAAGGAGGATTTAAGGCCAATGTTATCAGAGCTTTTGAAGATGGAGATTTTGTGTTTACACATACAGAATATGACTTCTTCGGGCCTAAAGTTGGTTTTGATGTTTTTAGATTTGAAGATGGACTGATTGTAGAGCATTGGGATAATCTCTCACAGATCACTCCTCCTAATCCAAGTGGCCGCACTCAACTCGATGGAGCCACTGACATCACTGATAAGGAAAAAACAGAATCTAATAAAACTCTCGTTCGTTCTTTTATATCAGATATCCTCATGGATGGTAAGGTAGACATGCTCTCCTCTTATATCAACCCAAACAAATACCTACAGCACAACTCAGCAATAGCAGATGGCTTGGATGGCCTGGGTGCAGCCCTACAATACTTTGCAGAAAACGGCTTAGTTATGGAATACCACAAAGTGCATCAAGTGCTCGGCGAAGGTAACTTTGTACTCTCATTGAGTGAAGGAAAGTTTGGCACAGGAGATCATGTTGCTTTCTATGATTTGTTTAGAATAGAAGAAGGCTTGATCGTAGAGCACTGGGATGTTGTACAACCGATACCTGCAGAAGCCGACCGCAAGAATCGCAATGGAAAGTTCTGACATCTTTTCAATAGATATAAGATAATGTCTAAAGGGTGAATAAGATGACGCTACACTTGGACTTGGCAATATGGCTTTTGTCCCTGACGCAGAAATAGAAACAAAAATAGAAAAGTTAGGAGCGGAGA
>CALIHL010000103.1 GCA_938022935.1 uncultured Saprospiraceae bacterium | reverse complement strand
GGCAGATTACACTCACCTTCAAACTGACCTGATGAGAAGTTAGGTTGAGATGTAGAATTAGTGATGTCTCCAAGCAGTCTGTAACTACTTACTGTACTTCCAAGACTGCTATAATTAAGACCCACAGAGAAGACATTGGCGTAATCATCATCGAGGCCGATATGATAACCTACACTAAATCCCGTAGAGTTGTACTTACGATTAGCTGTACCAGCTTGATCATTGTAAAAGCTTAATCCTGCTGAGATCCAATCATTTTCAAGGAGCAAACCGCCCTTTACGTTAAACTCTCCCGAAGCTACTATCGTCTTGGCGGCCTTGCTATCGCCAAAGTTGCCCCACTGACCCCTATAGAGACCATTGATACGATATGTGCCTTTGAAGGCACCCGTTAACCCTGGATTAAGAGCACTTGGTGCCATCCTAAAGTCTGTGAAGTGCCCTTGCTGCTGAGCAGTGATATGACTCGACATAGACATAAGACCCATCAGCAAAATGGATCCAAGAATTATGCGTTTAATCTTTGACCTGACTAGTAAATCTTGTCTCATATATCAAATATCGTAAGTTATCTCCAATTACGCATACGGCCCAGTATTCTGGGCAAAGTGTATGTTGGAGTTATAATAATTGCTTTTCTGGGGATAAGCACAGCAGTGATGTCCCAAGATTACAGTGTACAAAACGATTTAAATCCGAATAATACTACATCCAAAGTCAAGAAAAAACGACTGACTTGGACATTATCTCTTGGGGGAGCATTTTATACTGGTTCTTCCTTTGCCCTTTATGACGCTTGGTACAAAGATTATCCCTCTTCTGGTTTCCATCTGTATGATGATCTGGGCGAATGGAGAGGCGTAGATAAGGCTGGTCATATCTTCTCTGGCTACTTTCAGTCTGAGTGGGCTTATAAGACATGGAGATGGGCTGGTATGGATGACAAACATGCCATATGGACAGGTGCAGCGACAGCATTTCTTGCTCAGACGACGATAGAAGTGATGGATGGTTTTTCGACAGAATGGGGCTTTTCTCTAGGAGATTTTGGAGCTAACCTTGTCGGTATAGGAGGATTTGCTTGGCAACAGGCAGCATGGGGCGAGCAGAGGCTTAGGATGAAGACCTCCAGCACAGCGATTGACTATCAAGATCGATACGGAGATGACCTGTACCAATTGAGAGCAGATGAACTTTATGGGACGGGATTCTTCACGCGATATCTGAAGGACTACAACGCTCAGACAACTTGGATCTCGACTAACATCAACTCATTCTTTCCTGATGCGGGTTTCCCCAAATGGCTCAATGTTGCAGTAGGCTACGGCGCTAACAATATGTTTGGCGGATACACGAATCAAGTACCACTTCTCGATAATTCATTAGATCGACATAAACGGTATAGTCAGTTTTATATATCGCTGGATGTAGACCTATCTAAGATAGATGTAGATTCTCCTATCTTACGGACAATCCTGGATGTTGTTAATGTCTTAAAAATGCCTTTCAGCACCATTGAGATCAACACATTGGGGGAAGTGAAATTTTATGCCATCAGATTTTAATAGTTGATATGTCAATATCTTTAAAACAAAGCATCTTCATCGGGTTTACCCTAGTATTGTTGATATGTCAATCGTGCCAAAAAGCCCAAAAATCTGAAGAAACTGTAGTAGAAAAGGTAACGAATATCAAAAAATCCGAAGACCTCAATCCTGATCGATACAACGTCGCATTCTTGATTATGGATGGAGTTTACAACACTGAGTTGACGGCTCCATATGATATCTTTCAACACACCATATTTCGAAAAGGCATTAAGTCAATGAATACTTTTCTCGTAGCAGATACAAGAGAGCCGATCACATCATTTGAAGGAATTAAGATGCTACCTGACTTTGACTATACTGAGGGTGATATGCCACACATCGACATCTTAGTAGTGCCCAGTGCAGAACATCACCTCGACATTGATCTTGAGAATGAGCAGATGATTGCATGGGTTGCAGCGGTATCAGAAAAAGCCACATTCGTCACAAGTCATTGTGACGGCGCTTTTGTCTTGGCAAAGGCTGGCCTGTTAGATAACGTAGCCTCTACAACATTTCCGTCTGATGTAGAAAAGTACAAAGAGATGTTCCCCCATTTGGATGTAAGAGACAATGTTCTTTTTGTCCATGATGGTAAGTACATCACCTCTGCTGGCGGCGCAAAATCCTTTGAGGCTGCCTTGTATCTGGCCGAGCACATGTATGGAGATAGTATAGCCAGAAGTCTTGCAGGTGGATTGGTAATCGATTGGGACTTGAGTGAAGTGCCGCATATTATTGTAGAGTAGCTATACCAAGACAATGAAATCGCCCTTAACAATTTGTACTGATCAGGAAATTAAAGCTCCAAACAGCTTTTTACTTCAAGATTTTATAAAAACAGCAAGTAGTTTGATAATGAAATATATCCTTCTTTTACTCATACTCATCATTATTTCATGTAAGCCCAAAAGCGATAGCGTCAAAGTTGCTATTCAAGAATCTCAATCACCAATAGAGCAAGCCAAAATTCCTGAAGTAGAAGATTGTGGTTATAAGATTGATCCATCAGAT